>JAAOXT010000005.1 GCA_018221045.1 Nanobdellota archaeon
GCCGTGAAAAATATGGCTGGCAGCAAAACTTTTTTACGGTCTTGCGAGGAAACGGCGAGCATTAAGAACGCTGATGCAGGAATTGCTGTCATGAACTTCGGACTCCAGTTAACCACGAGTGGAGCGAAGTAAACCAGGATTCCCGCGAACAACCCTGTTTTTTTGTCAAAAAATTTTTTGCCCACTGAATAAACGCTTAAGGATAGGAGCAAAGCAAATAGTGGTGGCACTGCCTGCATTAACAAAATTTTTTCCATGAAGCCGAGGAACAGCGGGTAAAGAGGGGGTCTCAAGACTTCGTAATAAACTTTTTCGCCCCAATAATACCTGCCAGTCATAATGTATGCTGCTTCGTCCCAGCCGACGTAATCGTAAAAACCTATGAAGAGTAGTTGGGTGAGGGCGAACACGCTTAAGAGAATCGTTAATCTTTTCATTCTATTGCTTCCAGAATGGTTGTCGCGTAACACCCTTTAGGCAAGGCAAACTTGAACGTTATCGTATCGCGCCCAAATTTTTTGAACTTGTAGTTTGTTGGGAACACCAGCGCTTTTCTCCAGGTTCCTTTGCACGACATTTCCGGGAATGACTTAACCCTAAAATCTTTCAACCCCAAACCAGTTTCTTTAAGAATCTTTTTGGTTATTTTATCGACTGGGTTGCTAGAGAGCTTGGAAGCGTATCCTACGAGTTGAACGTTTTCGTCCAGTTTTCCGTGTTTTGAGAAGTATTCTGTTACTGTTTGGTTGAAAATTTTTGATTGCACTGCGTAAACAAATAGTTTAAAAATTCTTTTAGGAACTTTCTTGATGGCGTTGACGTAATCGTTAGGGTGTTTCACCAAATGATTGGTTATCGCTAGTTCAATGTCCAGTCTTCGATGCAGTTTTTTTATCAGCTGCCTCCAATCGTTTTTGTCCGCCAGCGCTTTCAACTCGTCGTTCTTGGAAAGTATTGCTTTTACCGCGCCTTCAAAATCTTGTTTGAATATTAGCATCCCTACTTCCTCGTTGCCACCGAATCTTTGCTGTCCGAAAAGGTTTGGCACGCCATGTTTTTGCGCTTCCTCGAAGAATTCGTCGACCTTTTTTTTCAAGTCTTTCCCTTCATGCTCGCAGTTCCTGAGCGTTATCGTGAACTCATTCCTGTCCAGGCCTCCAATCATGATTGGCTCGTCCTTCACTTCAAAATCTTTTAAGATCACGTCCCTTAACCTGATGTTTTTCAAGTCGTTGACAGAAACTTTTTTGGCGGAGCATCTTTGCGCGGTGACAGCTCTTTTATCCTTGTTGCCGGCGAAACCCATTCTTTTGAATGAAATGCCAAGTCTTCTCGCAATAAATTTTAGGGATTTAGCGCTCGTCCAGTTCCTTTTGACCAGGGTGAAGTGAACGTAGCTTCCCCTCCCTTTTTTGAAAAAATCTTTGAACCTGTTCGTTAAGGAATGTTTTACAGTGTACGTTTTGCCTTCAAAAACTTCTTCCACCACGAAGTCCTCAGGAACTTCTTTGATTACTCCTATCATTTTTAAGTGAAACAATGGATTAGTGAAAAGCTTTAAACCTTTTCGTAAATAGTAAAGTATAGAATGATTATTGTTCTTCGTTTAGGGCATAGGCGTGAAAGGGATAAGAGGTTGTCCACGCACGTTGGGTTGACTGCGCGAGCCTTTGGCGCGGACAAAATAGTTTATTCTGGCGAGAAGGATTCGTCGCTGCTGTCCAGCGTTAAACGGGTTGCCAAGAGGTGGGGTGGTTCTTTTCAAGTCTGTTATGAGAAGGGTTGGAGAAATTTTTTGCAGAAAAAGAAAAATGAGGGTTTCAAGGTTATTCATTTGACCATGTACGGTGAAGATTTTGGTAAAACGATTAAAAAGTTGAAAGGAGATTTATTGCTGGTCGTCGGGGGACCCAAGGTTCCTGGAGACTTGTACGGAACCGCTGATTTTAACGTTAGTGTCGGGAACCAGCCTCACAGCGAGGTGGCCGCGCTTGCCCTAGTTTTGGACCGCGTGGTTGACTGGCAACACAAAAAGTTTCCTGACGCCGAGCTTGAAGTCAAGCCCTGCCAAAAAGGTAAATTAATTGTTAAGAGGTGACTTATCCCCTCATTTTAGGTGACTACCTAATTAGGAAATGTAGTCACCTACTTTTTGATGAGTCTTTTCAACGACGTGTATTCTTTTAGTATGAGCTCAATCGTCGGCCGAATATTCCTATTCTTTTGGTATTCCTGCAAGGAATTGTAATACCTCTTCCGGTTCTTCAATTCTACGTTGATTGGTGGTAAATCATGTTTGAGTAAAATATTGTTCAGTAGTAACCTGCCAACCCGGCCATTACCGTCTTGAAAAGGATGGATGTTTTCAAACTGGTTGTGAACAACCGCTGCTAAGACAATCGAGGAATACTTTTTCTTGTTCTGATTATACCATCTTACTATTTCTCCAAGTAATTTCACGATTTCAGTTGCGGGAGCTCCTCTGTGAACAACATTACCCTCTGCGTCAACAATTGCAACTTCTGTTCCTTTGGACCTAAATTGACCGGCAAACGGCTTCGAATTTTTAAAAACAATTTCGTGCAGTTTTTTGATAAGTCTTAGTGATATGTGGCATCTGGTTGTCCTTATGTAAGTTATGGCTTCTGATACGCCGTAAGTCTCGGATATCTCGTACTTTGTTCTATTTTTTGGCCATTCATTTTTTCCCAGTATCTTCTTAACCTCTAAATCGGTTACTGTGGAACCTTCTATCGCGTTTGTATCATAAGTAAATGCTCGGGTAAATTTAATCCAGTCCCGCTCATTCAAGTGCAAAACCCTTATACTTCCTTTTGCCTCTAAAGTCTTGAGTTCTTCCAATTCTTTCGGGGAAAGCGCTGTATGAAATGGGTCGCGTATTGTTTCGTATTGCTCTATCCTTTCTTTCAAAACCTTTTCTGCATGTTTTCTTTTGTTCTCGACCTCTTTTTTGGATAGGTTGAGCCCTAAATAAAACCTTATTTTTCTAACTTTTTTACCTCTCCTGAAGGAATGAGCTAAATAATATTTTTTCTTGTCGTCTTCACCCCTAACTTCAACATGCATGACTAACGTTGGGTGACCACAATTTATAAATATTTCTATAAAAGGTGACTACACTTATTAGTTGTTAAAAAGTGATTTCTGACACTCCTTTTTTCTTGGTCACTTCGAAAACAGTGTCGGCCGCGTTTTTGAGTTCTGGCTCGTGAGTGACGATTATCATTTGAGGTATTGACTGAATGTTCCGGAGTATTTGTGGCAATGATTTGATGTCATCAGAGTCGAAGCCCGTGGTCGGCTCGTCTAACAACAATAACTCTGTGCGGTGAAGTTCGCTGGCTCTTGCCGCTATCTCTGATAAGGCAAGTCTGTAAGACAGGGCCACACTTGTTTTTTCTCCTCCGCTCAACGATTCTATCCGTGTTTCTTCATTGTCCGCGAACGCTATTGGCTCATAATCATTCTTGATATCCACCGAGTATTCTCCCTCAGACCTTCGTATTTCTTCGAACTTTTTTTGGAATTCGTAGCGAAAGTCTTCCAGAAACTTGTTGCGCACCACTTCTCTGATGTTGCGAATTGATTCGCGCAAGTTGTTTAAGGTCTTCATTATTTCTTCAAGTTTTTTGACTTTCTTTTCAGTTATCTCGAATTCTGAGAGCAATCGTTTTTTACTCTCTATTTTTTCATTCATTGAGTGAATGTTTGATGACATGATTCCCAGTTTTTGGGATAAACTCTCTTTTTTGGAGTAAAACTCTTTTTCCTCCATCCTCAGCGCATTCACCATTTTTTCGAGTTTATCGTGGTCTTTTAACTCGGTTTCCAAAACAATTTTTCTTTTCTCAAGCTCCTCGCACTCCTTTATGGAAGTGGACAGTCTTTCCTCTGTTTTCTTAACCCAAATCTTATTGGCTTCCATTTCTCTTGATTCTTCTTCTGCTTTCCTGGCTTTCCCCAAACTTTCTTCAAGCTCCCGTCTTTGTTTTTTGAGTTGCACTATTTTTTTATTGATTTGCTCGATTTTTTGCTCGTAACCAGTTTTTATTCCGGATAACAGGTTTTCATCCAGTTCTTGTTTGCATAAGGGGCACGTTTTTTTTCCAAGCATTCTTGAACCCAGTTCTTCAAGACTTGTGAAAACTTCTTTGGATTGGGAGGATAGCATTGAGACTTGTGTTTCGATCGCCGTTTTTTCGGATTCCAAATCATGAGAATTGGCTGGCAGTGTTTCTTGTTTTCCGAGCTTTTTTTTGATGGTGCTTAGCTCTTCTTGCATGCCTATTATCGAAGTTTTCAGGTTTTGAACTCGTCCTAGGGCGCGGTCAAATTCTTGTTTTTGTTCTTGAAAACTTTTTTCTTGGTCTTCGTATTCTTTTAGTTCTGAATAAATTTTTTCGTGGTCCTCCACCACTTTTTTTAACTCTTTTTCTGTTTGCTCAACAGTTTTTCGCAGGTTTTCAAGTTCCCTAACTTGCGCGCTCAACTCTTCTTTCACCCCTTCCACCAGTTTCAAACCTCCTTTAAGGTTTTCTTTCTTTTTTTCGAAGTAGTTTATCACGTCTTTCAGGTTATCGTAAGCCAACTGGTATTTCGATATTTGCAAGGTTCTATCAATGTATTGCTGGCGCTCTTCCGGCCTCATGCTTATTATTTTTTTAATCTCGTCTTGCCGCGTGTACGAGGTTACCTGAAAGAGTTCTACGGGATTGCTTTTTTCCGGGAAGCCGAGGATTTGAAGTATTTTTTGGGTGAGGTCGGTTGCTCTAGCTAGCAAAGGTATTGTTTCCCCGTTTTTCGTTATTGACATGTTTTTCTCGTCAACACCTATGCTAACCCCTTTTCTTTTCAGTCCGCGGGTAATCGTGTACTCGTGTCCTCTTTGCTTGAAGGACAGTTCGACCCAGCCGTGGATCGCGCCACGCCTAAGAATTGAACTGTTGGACAGGTTTATCATGCTTCCGAACAAAGCGTACTCTATGGCTACGAGAACCGTGCTCTTGCCGGACCCGGTTCTGCCGGAAAAAACGCTTATTTTTTCGTCAAAATTTATTTTCGCGTTTCTGTATGACCTTATATTGAAAAGTTTTAGCCCGAGGATTATCATATTTCAAAAATTTTTTCTACCTCCTCAGCAATGGTTTTTTGAGCTGTCTGAATCTCGGATGGCCTCATCTCTTTTCCCAGCAGGTTTATGATTTTTTTGGCTATTTCGAGCTCGTTTTCTTTGAAACCCTTTTTCGTCAGGTACTCGTGTTCTATGGTTTCCACACTCTTGTTACGAATTGTCAAGTCCAGGTCTGTCGCGGGGTTGGACAGGTCGGATGTGGACGTGTGCGCGTGCAGGTAGCCCTCGTTTATCGCGAGTTCCAAGAGTTTGGACTTGTTTATCTCGCTCCTGCTTCCTTTGGACAACCTTCCTTTGAGTTTTAATACCAGCAAGGGTTTGTCGCTTGCCTTAACCATTTTTTCCCGGCACTTTTTTTCAACTTCTTCCGGGTTCAGCCCGTTGCAGTTGATTTCAACCCATTCGACTCGGCGAGCCTTGATTGGCTCCAAATAGTGTTTCAATTTTTCGTCAAATTCCACTATGAAAAATCCTTTTCGCTGTCCATAATTCATTTCTCTTATGTCGCAGTTCTCCAACGAGCCAGGATAAACTATTGGAGCGTTATTGAACACTGTTTCAAATCTTTTATGCCAATGCCCTCCCGCGTAATAGTCAAATCCTTTCGGGAGTAGGGAAGTGTTTATGTCCGGGAAGAACGCGTTCGCGTCTGACACTGTGTGGTGGAAAACAAAAACTTTTAGCTTTGCTTCCTGGAATTCTGGTTTCAAAACTCGATAAACATCTTTTATTCCTGCTCTGCGGCCAGGCATTCCTGCCAAAAAAACGTTTTTGCAAACCTCTCCTTTCAAAGTTATTGAACCATCTTTTTTTTCGAAGTATCTTGGGTTGCCCAGGTTTGTGAGCAAACCCACTTTTTCCAGGACTGTGAGGAATGTGCCGTCAACTCCTGTGTCGTGAGAGCCCGGGATGGTGAAGAAGGGTATGCCCTCTTTTTTGAGTTTGCGCAGTTGTTCCACCACGAAAACCAGTATCCTGTTTTTAGGTTTTGGCATATCGAAAACGTCGCCTGAGTGCACTACGAAATCCAGTTTCTCTTCAACGCATTTGTCGATGAATTGCTGGAAAGCGCTGAGAAAATCTTGCTCCCGCTCCTCCAGTTTGAAGTTAGACGCTCCCAAATGAGTGTCTGCCACGTGAGCGAACCTTATCATGAACACAATGAAAATGTTGTTTTTTTTAAATCATTCTGCTTTCGGATTCATCCTTTTTTCCAGTCTGATTTATTCCCACAATTCTTTCAAAAGCGCATGCTCCATAGTGTGTTACAACGTATTTTCCTTCTTTTTTTCGTATGATTTCTGCCTGGTCCAGAACTCCTAAATGAACAGCAGTCATGTTAGAATTAAAGTCCACTAAATCATCAAGTGTCTTAAAGGTTGTAGGACCTTCATTCAACAAGTGTTTGACTATTCTCAGGCGGGCTACGTGTGAGAAAGCTGAATAAATTGCTATTCTGTCAAAGTAAGGTCTCATTAAAATAAAAAAAAGCTGGTTTTGGTTTTTAAATGTTACTCTATGCCTAACGGCAAGCGGGTTTGGCGCGCGTTATCCAAATCTTTTTGCAAAATGTCCTCGAACTTAAACACTTTCACGGGCAACGGGAACTCTATGAACGGGCTGGTGAGCAGGGCTTCACCCCTATCCAATAACTGTATTTCCGTGGAATCGTCCTGAATGTTTTGCGGGGCTGATTCGATGACCGCGTTCCTATCAGAAGCGCTTGGCAACCCAAGTATTATTTTCGTGTTCATCTGAGACAAGATTTCTCTAGGCAATAATGACGGCATCTGGGTTATGGCGCACAAGCCGACCTTGAACTTTCTGCCCTCCCTGGAAATGGTTTCGAAAACGTTGCCCCCTGACTCCAACGCTTCTCTTCCAAGTACGCGGGGCGCTTCCTCGAAGAGTATCATTAATTCTGGAAGCGTTTTGAACATGTCGGGCCTTTTTTGTTTAGACCTTCTGTAATAAGAATATATTCTGCGAACAATGAATGAAGAAATCAGTTTTTCGCTGGAATGACCTATAAGGCTTGTGTCAATGATGATTATTTTCTTTTCCTGAACGCTGGACCTTATTTTATCGAACAACGCTTCTCCTTCCCTCTTCCTGAGGGTGAAAACAAGTCCTTCGCCGTCCTCTATGTCTAGCACGTAAACAATTTTTCTTTGAAGCGAGGTTATCGTGATTTTCTGCACTTTTTCTCCGAAAACCTTGACTAGTTCGTCAGGGTCAGAGTCCAGCAAGGCTTTAATCCAGTCCTTCCTGAACTTTTTGTAAAAAGCGTCCAGCGCCTGCACTTGGGCTTCAGTGAACCTTGTTATGCCAAAAAAATCTGATGGCGTCAAGTCCTGAGCGTAAACAACCAGTTTTTCAGATCCCGGGAATTCTTCGATTCGGGGAGTGAAATAATCTATTTTATCGCGGAGAGGGTGGTCTCTTAATCCTTTAACATTTTTTTCCCCGTAGTACTCTCCATGAGGGTCGAAAACAATGCATGAGTAATCATTGGTGTGCAGCATTCCTCTCAAGAATACTTTGGCAAAGTTTGATTTTCCTTTACCTGTCGCCGCGCTCACGAGTATGTGGTGTCGTATAAGCGTGTCCGCTGGCAAAGATAAGGTTATGTCTTTCAAAACCTCTCCACCGACCCGCAGGTTGCCGACTTCTATCTCCCCTTTTTTTTTCAGGAATTGCATGTCCTCCGAACTTACTTTGTAAACATCGACAAAATGTTTTGGCAGAAGTCTTGACGGCATGAACCTATTATCTTTAACTATCTTCATGGTCTTAGCTTCTGCAATGTTGTAGAATCTTTCTTCAACGTCAAACAGTTCCGTGACCATGTTTTGCAATCGTTTCCCTGCAATGTCTTCCACGAACTGGTCGGGTATTGATGAAGCAATCCTCAAATCAGATACTTTCAAGAAGTACAGTACTTCATCGCTCCTTGCTAAGAGGATGTCTCCAACGCCGACGCGAGAGTTAGATAAAAGTCTTATGAGCGCTCTTCCAGAAACGCTTCCACCAATTATTTTTCCGATTGGAGCCTTAATCATCTATATGTCCTCCTATCCATTGAGCCGTGAAAATCCGATGCCGAGCAGTCTTTTAAGAATTTGTATTCTCCTTCATGCATTATTATTTTCCACTTTTCATCTCTTTTCTCCATGTGACCGAGCCTGACCAGTTTGTCCACAGAATACAGCGGGAAGGGGTAGCCGAGCATTTCAGGATCTTTCGAATAAAACGCCATTAAAGATAGCGCTTTTTTTGGGGACAGTTTTTCGTGCACGTTTTTCTCGAATTGAACTCTAAAAACGTGTTTGGACATGGAGTGGAATTTGACTGCGTAATCAACCCCGAACATTCTTGAGGAACTTCCTTTTGAAGGGATTTTGTAAGCCCAAGCGGATTCTGGTCCAATGCTCTCCAAATAAGACACCAGCGGTCTTCCCGTGTTAGTCCCGAGCCTAGACGTCTTGCTCACCCCCACAATCATCAAGTTTTTTTCTATTGCAGCGTCTACGGCTGGGCGCATGTATTTCGCGTGATGCGGGAAATCTTCCATTAGCAGGGAATCCATTAGAACGATTCCGTCAATTATTTTGGTTAAGAGTTCGTAAGCGTATTTCCATTCCGAAATTTTCATGACTCTGCTAACAATGTCAGAAATTTTATCAATTGACAGTCCTTTATCTGACACCCAGCTCTCAACCTCTTTTTGCGTTGGCGTCAAATTATTTTTTGGGAAGAACTCTGCGCTGAAACCATCTTCGTTGAAGATTCCGGCCATATAATATTTTTTGCTGGTTTCGCCCGCCTTGTTTTTCAGGTATTCTGCGTGACCCACTTTTATTTTTGCGATGAACCAGGTTCCAGCGTCGTACAGGATCGAGCAACCCCCGTCTATCGCGTAAACACTTGTTTCATGGAATTCCGGGTTGAAAGTCTGGAAATTGGTTTTACTAATCCTAACTCCTTTACACGTTATCACGTTTTTTTCAGCGTACTTGTTTTTAAGAAAAGTTAGTATTTCACTAATCATTAACGAATCCCGAGGAATGTTTGGTTTAAAGTTTTTTCGCAAGTTTTAGCAGAACAGTTTTGCAACGTTTTCCATGGTTTTTGGGGCGTGCCATTGCACCCATTCCTGAACAGCTTTTTCAAAGCAGTTCTCGCATACAAAAAGGTTCTCTAGTTTCCCGCAGTAAATGCAGTTCAACTCAAACGGTTCTTCTGCCTCGTCGTTAACCCTTCCTCTAAAATGCCTGTTGAAAAGTCTTGCTTTTTGCAGTGAGAAATCTTCCAGGCAGGCGGTCACGTGTTTCCTCCTGCAACCCGAACAAATAACTGTTAGTATAATCTTATCGCATAACACGCAGTTCGGGACTCTTGGAAAGCCCATTACAAAAATGGGTTTTGAACTTTTTTAAATAATTTTCCCAAAAAAGTGGATGTTTGTCCAATAATTCATAAAAAACTGTTTATTTGGGTTTGGGTTTTAGACGCTTCTATTTTTTCCAAGGTTTTCCAGTTCTTTCTCAGGAAGGCGTTAACCTCTGGTTTTTTATAGTTTTTTTCCAAAAATGTTATGGTTCTTTCGTCTGAACTGTACCCTGAGCCGAAGAAACCGATTTTCTTGTGCAGTTCTTTAACTTTTTCTTCTCGCCTGACTTTTGCGAGGATTGACGCTGCGCTAACAACCGGGTATTTTTGGTCTGCCTTGTTTTCAGCTATTATTTCGGAGTCGTGCGTTAAATAAACTTGGATTCTTTTCATGAATTCTTCCTTGTTTTTCATGGGCATGTCTATGAACGTCTTGTCTGGTTTTGACTTGTTTATGATTTCAGCCATTTTTTGTATTTCAAGTTCTGTGAGGTTTATTCCTCGGTTCATTGACTCGTTTATTTCTTCGGCGCTAACCTCTATTAGTTCGTGGGATAATGAGTTTTTAATTATTTGTTCAGCGAGCTCAACCCTTTTTTCCTGTAACAACTGTTTTGAGTCTTTGACACCTATCTCACGGAGTAGTTCGCGTTTTTCTTCGTGGATTAAGACTCCCCCCATAATTAATGGACCTATAACTGGTCCTCTGCCTGCCTCGTCAATACCTAGAATTTTCATTGATGAATAAAAGAAAAAGTTCTATTTGTTTTAAACTTTTTGGGGTCTAGCCTCGTATAACTGAAATTTATCAATGACTTGTTTGAACGCTTTTGAGAAACTGGTTGTTCTGAAAGGCTCCAAGAGTTTTGGGCGTCCATCTGTGTGGGTTATACCATATCCAGTTGTATGAGTTAACCCGAATTCTCCTCTCAAATCCAAAAACGATTTTTCAGCTTTTCCTTCAAAAGCTTCGTATTCTTGGTCGCTTATGATCCTTGTAGAAAACGACAAGTCTCTCGTGTCGCAAAGGTAGAGTCCTGGCGCGTTATAAGGAAAAGGGTAACTAAAATTTTCATTCACCCAATCCTTACCAAGTGAAAAAACGTGAACAGGATTCTTGATTGAATTGTCTTCAAGCCCTATCTCTGCGAAATGGTACAAGGTGACCGGTTGTCCCCATATAATTGTTCCGTTCGACCTGCGACCCATGAAAAAACCTTTTTCGGAAGAGGTTTTGTAAACCCTTGCTTGGCCATACCGATAAAAGTCTAACATAAAACTGCCTGTGCAGAGCCCGCACTCAACCCTTATTCTATCAAAAACAGACTCTTTATCGAATTCTTCAATGACTTTAACCTCTTTTTGTCCCAAGTATCTAACGATTTTGCGGGTGAACAAGTCTGGCAGGTTGTAATGATCTTTTTCAAAACACTGCTGGACCCGCGCATCAATTGATTCC
>JAAOXT010000028.1 GCA_018221045.1 Nanobdellota archaeon
ATCGGGAGGCAGGCAATGGTTCTCGTGATTAGAGAAATAAGCAATGAATATTGGGTTCCGCTGGGAGTCTGGGTGGTTCGCGAGGCAGTTAAAAAAGCAATGAATAATCGCAGGACTTTTGAAACATGGGAGCAAGTCATGAATTACGCTCAACCATTGTTAAGAATTAATTCTTCTGAAATATGGAGCAAAAGCCACGTTTTAAAAGAAATGAAGCAGAAAACAGTGCTAGACTTTCTTTAACCTCTTCTTATAATCCTTTATAGCTGCTTTCAAACCCTCCTCAGCGAGCACGGAACAATGCATCTTAATAGGGGGAAGACCCCCTAAAGCTTTTGCAACGTCTTTATTGTCTACCAGCAGGGCTTGCTCCATGGTCTTGCCCTTAACCAAATCCGTTAGCACGGATGACGTGGCGATGGCTGACACGCATCCAAAAGTTTTGAACTTGATGTCTTTGATTACTTCTTCACCTCTTTTTTTCGTGATTTTGATGTATATCCACATCTCGTCACCGCAACGCGGGTTCCCGACCTTTCCCACGCCGTCAGGATTCTTTAATTCACCCATGTTATGAGGTTTGGTGAAGTGCTCTAACACTTTTTTTCCGTAATTCATTTCCAACCCCTTTTGTAAGGACTCATCTTCCTTAACTCCTTGACTTCTTTTTCAAGCTTGTCAAGAACGTACTCCACTTCTTGCAAAGTATTGTCTTTTCCAAAAGTAAATCGTATGGCTCCGTGAGCAATCTCGTGAGGCAACCCGATGCTAGTCAGAACGTGGCTGGGCTCCAACGTGTTTGAAGCGCAGGCAGAAGCAGTGGATACAGCTATGCCATGAGAATCCAATCTGAACAGGAGTCCTTCACCTTCAATGTATTTGAAAGAATAATTAGCGTTGTTAGCTAAACGTTTATCCCCTCTTGGCCCGTTAAGCTTAACATCACTAATCCTTTTTTCCACGCCTTTCATGAAAATGTTCCTGAGTTTCTTTACGTGCCCTACTTTGTGGTTAATTTGAACGGATTTGCCGAAGCCAATGATTCCTGGAACGTTAAGGGTTCCTGATCTTTTGCCGTTTTCGTGACCTCCACCGCTGAAGTAAGGGTCTATTTTAACACCTTTTCTGATGTAAAGGGCTCCAACCCCTTTTGGGCCATAAATCTTATGGGAATTAATGGTCATCAAGTCCACTCCCAAATCGTCAATATTAACAGAAACTTTTGTCAAGCTCTGACAAGCATCCGAATGAAGCAGGACGCCTTTCTCTCTGCAAACCTTGGATATTTCTTTGAGTGGTTGAATCGTTCCTATCTCGTTATTAGCGTGCATGACTGAAACCAAAAACGTATCATCTTGAATCGCTTTTCTCAATTCCTCTGGGCTGACGAATCCTTCATCGTCAACACTGAGATAAGTGACTTCAAACCCTTGTTTTTCAAGCCACCTTGCTGAGTTAAGAACGCAGTCGTGCTCAATTTTTGAAACAATCAAGTGCCCTTTCTTTTTTGCGAACGCGATTCCCTTTATTGCGAAATTGTTTGACTCTGTTCCGCCAGAAGTGAAAACTATTTCTTCAGGCTTCGCGCCTATGAACTTGGCTATCGCTTCTCTGGAGTTCTCAACAGCTTCGCTGGCTTCTCTTCCTAATTTGTGAAGGCTTGCCGCGTTGCCAAACCTTTGTTTCAAGAAGGGAGTCATGGCTTTCAATACTTCTGGGTCTATGGGTGTCGTGGCTCCGTGGTCAAAATACGCTTTCATTAGTAACAAACCTCCTTATTGCATGGAACCCCGAGTTCTTCATGAACTTTACATATGAAACGAGTTTTTCTTGATAGCTCAATTATTCTCTGAATCTCAAGAACAAGGAATGAAGGGTCTTTAATTATTTTTTCAGCGGATTTCTCTATTTCTTTGATGATTTTTTCAGGGAACTTAACTTTGCTGGCTCGTTTGGATTTTGAGTATTGGGAGACAGCTGCCTGAGTAACTCTTAAAAGCTCGGCTGCTTTTTTGTTCGAAAGGTTCATTTTTTTAGTCCATGTTTTTGCGAGCTCACGCCTGACCGCTGGGATGAGATACCAGACAATAACTTCTTGAGGATGCAACATTTTATTAACAATAGTTAAGAATGTTTTTTATAGTTTTTGGTTTTCAACAAGCTTACAAGAAACGTGGCCCCTATTGAGAAAGCGAACAGGCTTATGAAGAAAGGTTCGTTGAACAGTATGGGTCTTGTCCCCATAAAATA
>JAAOXT010000006.1 GCA_018221045.1 Nanobdellota archaeon
AGTGGGCCCGGCCGGATTTGAACCGGCGACCTTCGCCACGTCAAGGCGACGTCATAGCCGCTAGACCACGGGCCCGGTTACATGAGATAAGATAATCAACCTTTTTTAAAACTATTCGTTAAGCAGTTTTTTAATATCTTCCAAACCCTTCTTTACTTTTGACATGTCATCTTTTTTCTTTAAGTCTTCGACTTCTTTTCCGAGTTCTTTAATATCTGTTTTCAGGCTTTTAACAGCGTACGTCAGGTCATCCACGTTCTTGACGAGAGCGTCAATAACTGATTCCAAAAACTTTACTTTTTTATTGGTATTGAACATTTGACTTTTTTCTCCGTTTTTTAGCAGTTATCCACTTCTTCGCCTTGTTTCCACGTGCCGAGCACCACTTCAAAACTCGTGCAACGAGTTTTAATGTTTTGTTTTGCAAGAGTTATACTTTGGAGGCACGCGCTTGAAACGTTGTTGTAATACCTTGGTTCTTCCAAGTATCCTTCCTCATTTTTTATGGCAAGTATGTAGTTATAATTTTTTCTTGAAAGGTTGTTAAGCACTTCTGGCAAGGTTTCATCAATTTTTGTTTTAACATCTTCATCCCAGTGGCAAATGTATTGTGAGAGCAAAGTAACAATCTTGCCGTGAGGAGTTTCGTAATTCAGCGTGGCTTGCAATTGTTTTTGCGTGTAAGAACTGGAGTAGCGCAGCGCCTGAGTGTTTATTGATTGCCGATTATCATGGCTTAATAAGAAGATGGCCAATATGCTGACCCCGAGTAAAGCTAGTAATATGCTTATAGGTGATACTTGGGCTTTAGTTCCAGACACGGGACACCACCTTACAAGTATTTGTTCCACCGCTTTCTTTTAAGAGGCAGGGAAGAGTTATTGAAACAACTGTTCTTTCCTCCTGAATCAAATCCTCCATGTTGAATTCTTCACCAAATCGCTTCTTCTCTCCAGTTTCCAAATCCATGACGAGCAAAGAGTAATGATAATCGCTGATGAAAACGTTTTGGCTGGCGGAGAAAACAAGTTGTTTTTCCAGAACGCTTTCCGAGCCGAATTGGTCGAACAAAAGATTCGACAACGAGAAAGCAGTGTTCTGCAACAACAATAGGTTATTAGTTTCTATCATGCTAAAAAAAGCGTTATACAATATTATCAAGAACAAGACTATTGCTATTGAAGTAAAGCTTATCTGAATAAGGTCTTCTAACATTTTTCTAACCTCACTTCACCATCATTTCGTATGACATAACAATCCGAGTTCATTATTGATTTAGAAATCGGGCAGTTCAATCTTCTTGAAATCATTAACTCTTCGTGGGAAAGATTTATCCAATTATTAGATATTGATAGATTAGTCAATGAATTAGTCTTATAATCAATCGATAACTCTTCAGAATAGCACAATCTTTCAATTAAATGTTTAATATTTGAACAATCTTTCATTAATAAATCGTTTTTCTGAAAGTTTGTTTGAACTTGTAGGACGTAAGTTAATGAGTATAATAAGACTGCTACGAAAAAGATTAATCCTATCTTTGATAACGTGAACTCTATCATCCTAACCATTAAATACTTTTATGACTTTATGATTTTTTTGATGGAGTACGAAAGAGTTATTGATTTACTGAAGAGAGAATACGCTGAAAGTAAGGCGTTAATTGAAAGCGAAGACCCGTTCCGCGTCCTGATTTCCACTATACTTTCGCAGAGGACTAAGGACGCTAACACTGCTAAAGCTTCAGAACAACTTTTTTCCAAGTACAAAACACATCAAGAAATCGTTAGCGCTCCTGAAAAAGAAATCCACGCGCTCGTGAAGCCAGCAGGTTTTTACAGGGTTAAAACCCGGCGAATAAAACAAGTTTCCGAAAAGATTTTGAAAGACTTTAGCGGAACCGTCCCGAGCAACATGGAAGATTTGATGAACCTTCCAGGAGTCGGGCATAAAACCGCTGCTTGCGTGATGGTTTACGGGTTCCAGAAACCTGAAATTCCAGTGGACGTTCACGTCGCAAAGATTTCTTACAGGTTGGGCTGGACAGGTGAGAAAAACCCGGAAAAGGTTAGGAATGATTTGATTAAGAAGATTCCAAAAAAATTGTGGATTGGTTTGAACAGATTGTTCGTGAAGCACGGCCAAAAAACTTGTTTGACCAGAAAACCGAGATGCAGTAAATGCGTTATCAAAGAGTACTGTGATTATTCATGAAAGGGGTTTACGCTTTAACAATAAAACTGGATGAAGACAAGAGCATTCGGGTAGGAGCTCTTGGCGTGATCGAGTTTAAGAAAGGTTTTTACGTTTACGCGGGTTCAGCCATGAATAATCTGGAGAGAAGAATTGCAAGACATTTATCCAAGGAAAAGAAGCTTCACTGGCACGTTGATTACTTATTAAAGGAAGGAGAAGTGGTTTTGGTTAAAAAACTGTTCACAGAGGAGAGATTGGAGTGCGAGTTAAGCAATCAAGTACGAAAACGTTCTTCGAGAAGTGTTAAAGGTTTTGGCTGCTCTGATTGCTCTTGCAAAAGCCATTTGCATTTTTTCGAAAACTTGAAGTTGTTAGGCGAGGCCTTCGACGTGACTGATTTTCAGTTTGATTAGCGAGTACCAGAACTTTTTGTTAACCCTGAACCCTTTGTCTTGAAGAAGTGTTGTTAATTTTTTGGTGAGTTTTTTTCCTTCTTTGTCAGTGTCCATTAGTAAAGCAACGTTTCGAGCCTCTAAATCTTCCACGAAGAAGGTTAATGGTTTCCTGTTCAACGCCGCAACATTGTTTAAGCCAAGTCTTTTTAGCGCGGCAACATCTTTTTTTCCTTCAACAAGTATGACTCCGTCGAATTTAGATAATTTTTCAAAGAATTCTTGTTTTTTTTCTGAAAGGTCCATAAACTATTTTAACGCTTCAACCTTTTTTTGTCTTGTCATGCAGCAACTTATCAAAAATTATGAGCTGAGAAAGGAAGAAATAGTGAAAAGACTCAGAGGATTCTCCAAAAGTAATGTTTTTGAGGAGCTCTGTTTTTGTTTGCTCACCCCGCAATCTAAGGCGAAGCGTTGCGACGTAGCGATTCAGGAGCTGGGCGAAGGGTTAAGAACGCTTGGCGTGAAAGAGGTTGCTGAAGTTTTGAAAGGTCGCTGTCGCTTCCATAATAATAAAGCCGGATATATTGTTGAAGCAAGGAATAAAGAACTTGTTTTTGATAGGGATTGGTTGGTCAGGAATGTTAAGGGTTTGGGGTTGAAGGAGGCCAGTCATTTTCTGAGGAATGTTGGGCGCGGCCACGGTTTGGCCATACTGGATCGTCACGTACTCAAGAATTTGAAAAAGTATGGTGTTATCAAGGAATTGCCTGAGACGTTGACTCACAAGAAGTATCTGGAAGTTGAGGGCAAAATGAAAGTTTTCTCTGAAAAAATTGGTGTTCCAATGCATCATCTGGATTTGTTGTTCTGGTCAATGGAAACAGGAGAGGTCTTAAAGTAAAACAGAGATTTTTTTTTAGAGGAGTTTAAAAAACACTTTATCAAAGTCAATTATTCTGTTTCCTTCGAATTTTACTCCTTCTACTTTGAGTAATTTTTTTTTCTTTTCAGAGCCAGAAGCAAAACCGCCTATTGTTCCATCAGTTTTGACCACCCTATGGCACGGAACGATTGGAGCGTGAGGATTCTTGTTCAAAGCGTTACCCACCGCGCGATACGCCTTTGTACCTAAACTTTTCGCCAGTTCTTTGTAAGTGCTCACCTTTCCTTTAGGAATCTTTTTGGTGAGCTCCCACACTTTTTCCCAAAAAAACCTTTTGGTTTTTGGGGCACCGAAAAAACTTTTGTTTTTTTCGAGTGTATTAAAATTCATTTTTTTCTCCATAAAGGGTATAGCGCCATGATTAGGAACCCGGCGAAAGAAATTATGTGTAATGCATAGTTTTGTTCGTATTTTAGTTTTACTGTAATTGGAGTTTTTTCCATGTTTATTTTTATGAATCCGTAATCTGTTTTTCCGATGCTCGCGTTTTTCGCGGCCCATTTATGTGTGTAAGTGGTTGACACGTTGCATTCCAAATCTTTTGCAAGTTCTTTGAAGTTGATTATTATGGTTTTGTCGTTAGGTCTTTCAACGGTGTGCGTAACGTTTTGGTTGCACTGCACGAAGCTTGGCGGGTCTATCAAGTCATAAAAGTAGTATTGCCTGAAGATGAGCTCTGTATCAAGGTTTATCACTTTATCTAAAAGAAAGTACCGGGGGTATTTTGCCACGTATTCAATGAATTCAGGGAATACCGCGTTTACGCCGAACGTTTTTACGTCTCCCGCTTTTAGTAATTCATAAAATTTTTGTCCTGTTATGAACTTACAAGTATCGTCTCCTAACCCTTGAGGTATTGTGAGGTTGATTAGCGGCCACTTAGCTCTTTCAGGCAGGCATTCTATTTCATGTAAACATGAAAAAGGATAAATGGTTTTAAGAGTATAAATCTCGTACTTAGGGTCTGCGTAAGGCGCAGTTGCTCCTAGAATTTCAACCCCGTTTTGCGGGAAGAAAAATTCTTCGTAAGCGCTGAAAACGTTTCCAGCATAAATATTACTGATTCTTGAGAAGAATCCTTTAAACGGGTAAATACTTGTTCTAGTAACGTTTTTTGATTTTAGGTAATCAATTATTTGGTTTGCTTCGGTTGGAAAAGTTCTCGGACCAACTTCTTTTGTAACCATTTTGTTGTATGGAAAGTGTATGAACTCTTCAACAGGAATGTGAGTTTTTCCAAAACTAACGAAAAACGCGTAACCCCAAATAAGGGTTATCACGATTAGCGCAGTGCACCCTAATTTTCTTGTTCGAGGTTCAAAGACCGAAAAAATTATTGGGGTTATGATGAAATATTTTATGGAGCGGGTGGCTATGAAACTGATTTTTCCGAATGCAGGAGGTAAGAAATTGTCAGATAATGATATGCAGAAAAAAAGAATTGTTATGAGTAAAATAAAAGGGTAAATAATATTTTTTTTTCTTAAAATGAAGGAGACAAAAATAGATAATACCAACACTATTGAGTTGAAGATTTTTAAAAAGTCCAAGAATATTGGGAATTCTCGTTGAAAATAACTTTGGGAGATTAATTCTTCGCTCATCATGTCAGATACGGCGTCTAAAAAACTTTTTTCTTGGCAATTGACGTTGGAAGTCGGGTCGTTCAAGATTTCTCCTTTTTCAATTCTACTTAACAATGAAGGTATTGAGTTCAGGAGAAGTGGTAAGAGGTAATAACTGGTTAAAACAAAAAACAAAATTATGGCGGTGAAAACTTTTTTTGGAATCTTTTTTGTTTTAGCAATACGCATTAAAAACAAGATGAAGCATAGTAATATTGCGGCTGGGCCGAGCAGAGAGTGCACCAAAAAAGTTAAGGCCAGTATGATTGACAGTAGTATCGCGTTTTTTTTTACCCGGTTTTTTCAAGAATTTGGCGGTGAAGCCAAGCGCGAGGTAGATGAAAGGATAACTAAAAACTCGTAGCGCGTTTTGCAAATAAAACGTTGATTGTTCTGTTAACAATAAGAACGCTGTTGCGAGTAAAGCGTGCTTCTTTTTTAGACCAAAGTTCTTAAACATAAAATAGAAAGCTAATGGTAAAAACACCTGATTTATGGCGTACATTACTTTGTATCCCAAGAATAATCCAAAAATGTTTGCTAAGACTGCTGCAGTCATGTAATAAATGTTAGAGTAATACTCGAACCTGTTGTAACCCGTGTTCCATTGAGAATCCCATTCCTCATAACCATCCAATAACGTGCTTATCGTGTGAACGTGAGGAGCAATATCATCCTTACTAAAAAAAGAGTGGTTGTCCCAACCAATGTTCAGGTGAAAAATTCTGATGATTATGAGTAAAAGAATTATGAGTCCAAGAATTTTTTCAACAGCGCTTTCTTTAAACTTAATCCTTAACTTCATTCATACACCATCATTGGTTGTTTACTTAGAAAGTATTCGTAAGAAACGTTCCCTTTATACACTTGAATTTTCCAGACGCCCGGCTCAACGGTTAAATCATAAAGGATGTTGTGACCTGTTTCGAACACTGTCTGGTTGACGATTAACTGGTTTGTTTCATTATCGAAAGTCACGTTGGCGCCGTGCATGACGTACAATTGAACGCTCGAAAACCCTTCGTCCACGGAGCTCAAGGAATCCATGGTGTTCAAAACGTTTTTCACGCTCTCAAACATTCTCTGCTTATGGTTTAATTCAATGAAAATGGTTAACTCATAAAAAGTGATGTAAATCACTACCCCAACAATTATCAAAGATATGACCAAACGAAAAGGGATGCCTTCCATTACTTTTTTCTTAACTTTAAAACGACAAGTTTTTAAAACGTTGTCTTATCCACCCTTTTTCTATGAAAAGATTAAATCCTGATGAAGCGGAGTTGGTGACAAGAGTTGCAAGGCACGTTGAGGACGGCAACAAGCAAAGAAGCGATTTAACCAAGGTCAGCGATGAAGAGTTGAAACAATATGAAGAGTTAAAACCTATAGCGTTGAGCAATTATCAGGAACTTTTGAAAAATCCGGTTAGAGACGTTTATCTTTCAGTTAGCATGCGATCAGAGAAAGATTATAAAATCGCTCACGTACTCGAAAACGCTTTGACTGATAAGGACTTAACCGTGCATAATCCTGCTATGGGTTTGCCACTCCTTCGATGGGAGTTATCTGATTTAGATAGTTTGATGGTCAATAACTGTAAATCTCTTTATTGGTTGTGCACAAAAGAAACCTACGGCACTTCTTCAGAAGTTGCGCAGGCGCTTCAATTAGAAAAATGTGTTGTTACGCACGTCGTTGACACAGGATTGGAAAATGATGATTACAGGCGAGAAGTTCTTCACGACCTTCACCCACGAAGCGTCATTAACGGGACAGGCATGCACGTGACATCTTCATTGGAGCAAGGATTAGATTGCTTGACATCGCACTTGCAGGACAAATTAGTTGCTCGTGAAGAAAAAGTGGCTGGCAAGACGAACCTCATATGTTCTAATTGTGATAGCGTTATAAAAAGGAGTTAATATTTACGGTATTCTTGAAGTAGTGTTTGTCGTTGCCCTTCCAAGCGCTTCAGCGGTCTGGTTGGCACTGCTTAAAATAGATGTGCCCAAAATTCCTGTCACGTCAAGAATGATTCCTATAACCAGAGCAGCGACTAAGGCAAGTATCACGTACTTCATGGGAAGTCCTTCCAAGCCCTTTTTATTCAATTTCATTAACTGGATTCTCCTTGTTATTTTATATTAAAAAGTTTGTGATTATAAGTGTTAAGGTAAACACCATTATCGCGGAAGCTGATGCTTTAGCGACATCTGTTTTGAGCATGACCTCGTCGTCACCCCAAACAATTCTTGAAACAAAACTTATCAGGATAAGGCTGAGCGTTAAAGCGTACAAGCCCATGATTAGTTGCAGGATTCCAATGTTTATCGGGATGAACTGGAAGAAAGGAATGCTGACGAACGCGTAACCACCGCTTAATAATCCTTTCTGAGCAGTGCTAACAGTATTGGTTATGACTTTTTGAAGACCCACTATCATCGCGCAAATCATGGGAGAGAAGAACATGGCTGTTGATTGCATCATTGAAAGGTTTTTCTGAAGCAAGTTTTTCAATTCTTTATCTGCCTCGTTTATCTTTGAAAAAAAGTCGGCTGACGTGAAAACAATCTCGGAACTGTTCTTATTGCCTTTACTCGTGGACTTCACGAAAACTGTTATCAGAGACCTCGCTTTTTCAGAGTAAATCTTTTTAATCAATCCTTTCTCACCGAAAAAAATTTCTTCCAAACCCAAATTTTGTAAAGCAAGAGCTCTCGCGGCTTTTCCGAAAAGCCTACCTATAGAAGTGTTGCTCATCGTCTTAGAAATAAAGCTGATCGCGCTTTCTGGAGACCTGTTCTCAGCTAACTTGTTGGATAATTGGTAAGAAGCGTCAATAACTTCTGCCTCAGATTCCTTGGCCTTATCCCTCAAACCTTTTTTGTGATAAGATGTGCCGTAAGCCCACAAACAGATTGATAACCCCACTCCCCACAGTATTGTTAGAGTGTTCAATTCCTTAACAAGAAAGGAGAAAAAATTATTGGTCAGCCCTAATTGTGGGGCGGACCCGATCAGGAACACCCATCCAGGAAAACCGACGAGCACGAGCAAGGATAAGAGGTAAGGCCAGGGCTTAACATCCAAAACCTTTTTTCCAATCTTAATTCTCATGAAACCTTTTTTAGGCATGTCAACGGTTTCGGGAATCTTGATAATCGAAAAAGTTGGTGGCCTGTCCTTTAAGATTTTTCTTGAGTAAAGAAAAACGCCTACTAAAGATAGGATTAAGAGCGAACCAATTTTTAACAGCAAATCGCTTGCGCCAAAAAAGGAGGTTAAAGGCAGGAGTGAAACGATTATTAAAGGCAGTATTGTCCCGAAAGAAAAAAGCATGAGAGCAGGAACAAAAAGTTTGGAATTAAATTCTCTGGTCATCTGAATCGAATCCTTAATAACGATTTCCAGTGCTTTGTCAAGCATGCCGAGCCGTCTAGCTTCGTGGGATTCGTTGAAAGACTCGCTTATGTAGTAAACAGCTCTTTTCAAACCATTTGAGTATTCGCCCCATTGGTATGCAAGTTTTGGCAATTCATCGTAAAGAGAAGATGTCTCACCTCTCAAAACACTGTTTAACAATTTTTTAACATCTTTAACGAATAAACCTGAACTAAACTTTGAAGCGAATTCAAAAGCTTCTTCAAGATTGGGGTTTTGCTTTAACGAAACAATGATGTTTGTTAGAACTTCGGGCGCGAACTCCAATCCAGTTTTCACGCGCTCACGAGCCATGTCCTTCGGGAATTCAGTGATCAATTGAATTGAAGCTAGGGCTAACGCGAGCCCGATGACAAAAAGGATTACTGGCGTTTCCGAGAAAACAGATGCAAGAGAAAAAGAGATTAAGATGAGGATAGCTGTTAAACGAGAAAAAGCTATCACGCCAGAAGGTTTGAACTTCCATTCAAGTAAATCAAAACTCTTGACGAACTCGTCGCTCAACACGGGCTTTCTAGCTAGAAAACCAAACTTTTTGCCAGAAAAAACTGATAGTTTTTCAAATAAAGGTTTTTCAACACTTTTTTCATAAGAATTGTTATCTTTTGAGATGGGAAGCTCGTATTTCATTTTTTAAGACATTTTATCCAATTTTTTCTTAAAATAAGTGGTGTCAAGACCTCTTTTTTCGATGTAGCACATGAAATCGTTTATTTTTGAGCTTAGATTGATTTCAAGCAGTTTTTCATTCCCGCTTTTCAAATACTTGTCTAAAATCATTTTTTTCATTTTTATCCTGTTAAGGATTTCTTTAAGGATTTGGTTTTCAGTTTTTCCTTTTCTTGATGCAATGGTTTTTAATAAATCAGAATTCTTCAGGTTTAATCTTGGTTTTTTTGTTTTAGGGTCTAAAACCATCAAGTCATTAAAACCATCTTCTTTTAATGGGTCTTGGGTCCAGAATTTATTGACTTCTGTTATCGCTGTCACTTTTCTTTTTTCTCGTTCCTTGTCTTGGATTGAAGCAACGCTTACCACGACGTCTGTTGCTTTGAAACTGGTGCTTGGCACGCCTAAATCATTGACTATGCGGTCCCACGTGTCGTAAGCGCTTGAGCCATGAATGGTTCCCATAACCACGTTTCCCGCGGCGCCGACCCGCATGGCTTCAAATAAGGATTTAGCTTCAGGCCCCCTGACTTCTCCGAGAACAAGAACTGATTCACCCAGTCTTAGAGCGGTTCTTAGGGCGTCTTGAGCTCCTTTCTCGTAGGAGTCTTCTCCTAAGAGAGGTTTTGTTTTTATGTGCTGTATGTGATACCCGTTTTTTCTTAACGCTTTTACAGGGATTTCAGGAGTGTCTTCAATGATTATCATTCTATACTTTTTGGATACTTCTGAGATTAACGCCATTAACAGACTGGTTTTTCCAGAACCTCTTGGACCAGTTATCAGTATTGAGACTTGGGAGTCGATAAGATAGGATAGTAGTCCAGCCACTTTTTCGTCGAACAGTCCTTCTTTTAAGAGTTTATTTATTGTCCATGGAGTCACCCTGTGTTTTCTGAAGGCAAAACCCATTCCTTTGAACGTTATTGGGGGGTGTATCCCGCAGACTCTTGTGTTGAAGGAGGGCAGTGAAGCGTCGATAACAGGGTTTGATTCTCCGAAAGGCCTGCCTGAAATGACTCTTAACCTGGTCGCGATTTTCTTCAGGTCTTCCTGACTCAAAGTTATGTTGGTGTTGCACTCCCCGTAATCCTGGTGTAGGACGTAAACAGGACTGTTTCCCGGGGAGTCTATGTAAACATCCTGTATTCTCGGGTCTGAAAGAATCACTCCTATCGCGCCGTAACCAAAAGTGTTTCTGAGGATGATGTTGGCCAGACCTTTTTTCTCTTTGGGCAATAAGTCCTTTACGGTTTTCATCAATTTCTTTCGGTCTTTGGACGCGTCCAAACCGATTTCTTTTTTGTTCAGAGCGTTAAGACATTTTTCAATCGCTTCCAAATCATCTATTGGTAAACTGGTTTCAGGGAGTTCTACGTGATACGTGGTTTGGTTGTCTTCGGGTTTAGCCAGGATTTTTATGGTCGCTCCACTAATAATATATTTTTCAACTTCTTTTCCTTTTTTGTTGAAATCGATGTAGAGATTGATGAATGATGGAATGATTTTTGGAGAGAAAATTTTTTGATAAGCAAGATTGTAAGAATCTTTTTTAATGTTTCCAGCTTTTTTGACGATTAACGAGGATTCAAGCAGGGTGTTTCCTCGCAGGTAGTCTCCTAAAGGGTCTCCTGAAATAACGTTTTTTTCAACTAAGTCTCTGAGGAGGGAAACAACTTGTTTTGAGTAAAGGCTTTTGAACCTTTTTCTCAGCACTAATTCATCAATCCCAGGGTTTTCTTTTACCTTTTTTAAAATGTTGAGCAGGCAGTTAGGGTTTGATAAGGAGCTATTATGAACACAATTCTTGCAATTCACTTCTAGAATCGTCTTATTGGATAAAATCATTTTTTTAGCTTCGCAAATCATATAAGATTTATATTCTAAGGAAACAAATTAAAAACTTATGTTTTCCAAAGGAATTTTGATAACCCCGATTCTTTTCTTAGTTTTTGCTATGATGATAGCGGTTTTCTCATTTCACGTTTACGAATCTGATAGGGCGACGGCTAGAGGAGTAACAGCGCTCATGGAGGTCGACCAGAACATTTCAGAACAAGAGGAGTATTATTTTACTGCGCGGAATTTTGCCATAAACTCTTTTTTGGAGTACGTTAATACGAGTTCTTCACTTCAAGAAGTTTCGAGCAAGGTTAGCCAAGACTTGAACGACGAGTTCGGCCAAGATTTTGGCGTGTCATTATCTTGCGAACAACCGTTCACGAGGGTAACCTCACAAGTTTTTGATTCATTAATCCACTACAATTTTTGCTCGCTTCAAGAAGCTCAGACCATTTATGACGCCAACCCCCCAATTATCCTGGATTGCTTAGACCCTGAACCAGAACTAGGCCAGTTCATACAGGCCAGAGGGACTGATTTTGATTGGGGTTTTCAACTAGTTCTTAAAAGCGAATCAGAGGTAAGAGTCAATTTTTTTGTTTATAACACGTCTGATTACTCTAATTTCAAACCGCATTATCTTAACCAAGGAGATTATTACACTTTTATTTGCTGAGCTTCTTGAAATCGCTGACAACTTTACGCGTTTTTTTGAAACCCGCTTCTTCCAGAGAACAAATAATGTCTTTCTCTTTTACGCCTTTATGCTTTAATGACCTGTATAAACCAATTATTTTGGATTCCTCGCTGCGTTGTCTGGTAACAGTTTTTTTCACTTTGACAGCGGAGAAACCAATTAAAGTGGTTAATCCGTTGATAAATACTATTGCCAGAAAAGATGTCAAGAAATAAATGGCGCTGACAACCCTGAAACCCGTGTTAGTGGTGGTAATGGAATTCAACATGATTACCACGAGGATTATGAAACCCAAAACTTGTATTAATGCATGCCATCCTTTTTTAGGACGACCAAAAGCTTTTATGACTAGGCTTTCTCCAGCAACGGTTCCTAGGACTAAAGAGAAAGTTATAAAAATTTGTTCAAACCAATTCATTTAACTAATCAATAATGTTTATAAATAGTTAAAAAAGTTGATGTTTAGAATGAATTATCAAAAACTGGTTGAAAAAGTTAAGAAACGCCCGGTTCCCCAACATGTTGGAATAATAATGGACGGTAATCGAAGGTGGGCTAAAAAAAACCTGTTGCAAATCATGAAAGGTCATGAAAAAGGTTATCAGACAATCAAGGACATCTTAGAGGTGATGCGGGAGGCGGGAGTCAAGGTTTTAACTGTTTTTGCTTTCTCCTCGGAAAACTTCAAAAGAGCTGAGAAGGAAAAAGAAGTTCTATTCGACCTTTTCGCTAAAGGTTTCAGAGAGCTAAAGGATAACAAAGATGTTCACGATAAAAAAGTTGGCATAAACTTTTTTGGGGACTTGAAGAAACTTCCGAAAAACGTTATTGACGCGTTCAACGCGGCTAAAGAATCCACAAAAAACTATGGTAATTATTTCATTAATTTCTGCATGGCTTACAGCGGGCATGATGAGATAGTTGGTGCAGTGAAAAAAATTGTGGGTACAGGAATTAAACCTGAGGAAGTTAACGCAGACTTAATCAAGAGCAACCTTTACACCAAAGACTTTCCATCACCGGATTTGATTATTAGAACAGGAATGAAGAACGGAAAAAGATTGTCCGGCTTTCTCCTTTGGGACTCAGCTTATTCAGAATTCATATTCCACGAAACGTTCTGGCCTGACTACACGAAAGAAATGTTCTTAAATGATATAATCGATTTTCAGAACCGTAACAGAAGGTTTGGAAAATAAAGATCATGAAAATAATTGTTATTGGCGCGGGTCCAATAGGCTCTTACATCGCTTCTAAAAAAGGGTGTGAGGTAATAGAAGAGCGCAAAAATATTGGTTTTCCCGTCCAGTGCACTGGACTCGTATCCATGAACGTTGACGCTTTTTTTAAGCCGTCAAAAAAAGTTGTTTTAAACAAGGTGAGGGGCGCGAGAATAACGGTTCCAAACGGGGATTGCACTGTCTTAAAAGCAAAAGAGGATAAGGCTTACGTGCTTGACAGGCAGGCATACGACCAAGAAATATACGAGAAAGCGTTGAATAAGTCCGAATTCCATTTGGGTGAAAGGTACGAGAAATATGAAAGAAAAGGGGAGCAAGTCATCGTTCACACGAATAAGAAAAAGTATGTGGCCGACTTGTTGGTTGGAGCTGACGGGCCCAACTCGTTGGTGGCGCGACAATTAGGGTTAATCAAGAGCAGCGTTTACGGTTTTCAAGTCAGGGCCAAACTTGACAAGCCTCAAGACGTTGTTGAACTATATTTTGGTAACAAGGTTTGCCCAGGCTTCTTCGCGTGGACAGTCCCTGAAGGAGACGGGACTAGCAGGATTGGTTTAGCCACGAAAAAACCGGGGCAGTTCATGAAAAAATTTCTCAAAGAGTTAGGGGTGAAAAAAATTATTGACTCGCAAGCAGGAGTCATTCCAATGGGACATTATACTAATTTTGTTTCTGAAAAAGTTGTTCTTGTAGGGGACGCTGCCGGACAAGTTAAAGCAACGACGGGCGGAGGAATCGTGACAGGACTTCATTCAGCAGAAATTCTTTTACAGTCCATGGACAAAAAGAACCTTGAGAAAAGTTATGTGAAAACTTGGAAAAAATCTGTTGGCAAGGAGTTGAGAACTCATTGGTGGATGCGCAAATGGTTCAATGGTTTGAACGATAAGCAATTAAACCAACTGTTGAAAGTGTTCAAACAAGCCCAACTTCCATTGGAAATGAAGGGGGATATGGATTACCCGTCAAAGTACGTTTTGAGCCTTCTAACTAAGCCTAAAGTGGTTTTTGAACTGTTAAAAACAATGGTTTTTAAGTGACCATTGTTTCCAATGGAAACTTTTTTTCAGTAAAGTATTAAAACACTGCTTACCTTTTTTCTCTCCACGAGCAATGGCTAGA
>JAAOXT010000029.1 GCA_018221045.1 Nanobdellota archaeon
CTCAAAGCCCTAGGCATTGAAAAAGACTCAAACATCCTAAAAGAAGTCACCCAAAACGAAGAATTCTCGTCAGACATGTACATAAACATGTACACATCAGAAGCCAAAAACAAGCTAGAAGCCCTGGAAGACATAGGCAAAAAATTAGGGTACTCGCAATCACCAGAAAGAAGAGTTGAAAGAGCAGAACAAGTCCTTGACAGATACCTGCTGCCCCATGTCGGGCACAAACCCGAAGACAGAATATACAAAGCCCACTACATATGCCGGCTAGTCAGAAAACTCCTCTACACATCAGCAAGCAAGCTGAAAGAAGATGACAAAGACCACTACGGCAACAAGAGACTTAGACTTGTCGGAGACTCGCTCGAAACTCTGCTAAGATATATTATCCGAAGACTAGTCGACGATCTAAAATACAACTTCGAGCGCTTAGTCAAAAGAAAAAAATTTCCCAGCCTCCAAGGAATCACTAGATCAAAAGTCCTCACGTCCAGGGTGCGCTCAGCACTAGCCACGGGAGAATGGATAGGGGACAGGCACGGCGTATCCCAACACTTGGAAAGACTGAACCACTTCGCCTGCATATCCCACCTAAGAAGAGTCATATCCCTGCTAACAAGCTCTAAAGAAAACTTCGCTGCAAGAGACTTGCACCCCACGCACTGGGGAAAACTCTGCACGTCAGAAACCCCTGAAGGACAGCCAATAGGCCTAAGAAAAAACTTGGCGATAACAGCTGAAGTAAGCACTGGCGAGCCACTTGACCGAGAAAAACTCCTGCAAGAACTCAAAAAAGCGGGCATGAAAAAACTCGGAACAGAAGGGGTTGACGTGAGCATAAACGGAAAACTAATCGGAATTCACTCCAACCCGAACCAAATAATCAAAGCACTCAAAAAAATCAGAAAAGAATCTGACACTTGCCCAGAAATAAACTATTTCTGGAACACAGAAGAAAACATCATAAACCTAAGCGTTGACGGAGGAAGAATAAGAAGACCCCTAATCATCGTAGAGAACGGCAAAACAATTCTCACCCCAGAACATTTGGAAAAACTCAAGAACAACCAAATGACTTGGAAAGACCTCGTAAAAAAAGGAATAATCGAATACCTAGACGCTGATGAAGAAGAAAACTCGCTAATCGCGATAAACCAAGAAGACATCTCGAAAGGAACCACTCACCTAGAAATAAGTCCAGCAGTCATTTTCGGAACGCAAACAGCAATGATACCCTACGCCGAGCACACCCTATCACCAAGAGTACTGTACGGAGCAAAAATGATGAAACAAGGATTAGGAATGTTCGCCACTAACTTTCCACTGCAACAAAACCTGGCGGACATAGCCATAAAACACTATCCGCAAAGACCAATAGTGCAAACATTCATGAACGAAATACTCAACTATGACTCACACCCAATAGGCCAAAACATAGTGATAGCAGTGATAACAGGTAAAGGCTACAACATGGAAGACGCTGTAGTCATCAACAAAGCCACTTTGGAAAGAGGAGCATACAGGGCCACTTACTTCACACCATACAAAACAGAAGAACTCAAGTATCCAGGAGGCCAATTCGACAGAATAGAAACCCCTGACAAAGACATTAAAGGATACAGGTTGGAAGAATACTACAACCACTTAGAACAAGATGGGATAGCGTACATAGACGCCAGACTAAAAGAAGGAGAAGTGCTCATAGGCAAAACGAGTCCTCCAAGATTCTTATCAAGCTTAGAAGAATTCAGGGTCAACATAGAGTCAAGAATGGAGACCAGCGTAACCATGGACCGCATGGGCTCAGCCACTGTCACGTCAGTAATAATCACTGAAAACGAAAACGGAAACAGATTCGTAAAAACCAGGGTAAGAGATCAAACAATACCCGAAATCGGAGACAAATTCGCTTCCAGGCACGGACAAAAAGGAATCATAGGCATGATAATCCCCGAAGAAGACGTGCCATTCACAGCTTCGGGAGTGAAACCTGACCTGCTATTCAGCCCGCACTCAATACCCGGAAGAATGACCATAGGGCAATTAGTGGAAATGCTCGGAGGCAAAGTCGGAGCCCTCCAAGGCAGACAAGTTGATGGCTCAGCCTTCACAGGAGAACACGAAGAAGAACTAAGAAAACAACTATTCAAAATGGGTTTTAGAGAAGACGGAGCGGAAACAATGTATAACGGGATAACAGGAGAACAATTTCAAGCAAGAATATTCATAGCCCCAGCATACTACTTAAGACTCTCACACATGGTGAAAAACAAGTTCCACGTCAGAAGCAGAGGACCCGTACAACTACTCACAAGACAACCCACAGAAGGAAAAAGCAAAAGCGGAGGCCTCAGATTAGGAGAAATGGAAAAAGAGTGCTTCATAGCCCACGGAGCCAGCCTTCTATTAAAAGAAAGATGGGACTCTGACAAAGCCCAAATACCAATTTGCAAAAACTGCGGGATAACAGCGATATATAACGAATACACCAGCAAAGGCGTGTGCCCCATTTGCGGAGAAGACTCACCAATAATTTTCGTAGAAATGGCTTACGCGTTCAAACTATTCCTAGACGAGCTCAAATCAATGTGCATATACCCAAAAATGAACCTACAAAGGAAATAAAAAAAATGAGAAAAATAATCAGAGACAAAATAGGCTCAATCACGTTCAAACTAATGAGTCCTTACTTCATCAAAAAAATGTCGGTGATGAAAGTCATCAGCCCAGAACTATACGACGAAGACGGTTACCCCGTAGAAGGGGGTTTAATGGACCCGAAAATGGGGGTAGTCGACCCAGGACTCAGGTGCAGGACATGCGGATCAAAAGTCAAAGAATGCTCTGGCCACTTCGGATACATAGAACTCGCCAGACCAGTCACGCACGTAGAATACGCGAAAAACATTTACGACTTCCTAAGAGGAACCTGCAACGACTGCGGAAGAATACTGCTAGCAGAGACAAACATAAAAAAATACTTGGAAGAAATGGAAGAAGCCAAGAAAAACATGGGCGAAGCAGCTTATTGGGAAGTAACAAACAAAATACGAAAAAAACTCAGGAACGCCAGCAAGTGCCCTCACTGCAAAGCCAAACAAGATAAAATCACGATAAGAAAACCAACAGGGTTCGCTGAAGACAACGTTAAACTCACGCAAATAGACGTTCGCGAACGCTTAGAAAAAATGAGCGATGAAGACTGCCTCTTACTCGGACTCAACCCGGACGCGGGCAGACCAGAATGGATGGTTCTAACACTCCTACCCGTGCCGCCAGTAATAGTCAGGCCGAGCATCACCTTAGCGTCAGGTCAAAGAAGTGAAGACGACTTAACCCACAAGCTAGGAGACATAGTCAGGACAAACCAAAGACTATGGGAAAACCTCAACGCAGGAGCACCCGAAATAATCATAGAAGACCTCTGGGAACTATTACAATACCACGTCACCACGTTCATAGCGAACGACAAATCACAAGTCCCGCCCGCCAGACACAGGTCAGGAAGACCCCTAAAAACCTTATCAGAAAGAATCAAAAGCAAAGAAGGAAGAATGAGAAGAAACCTGGCAGGAAAAAGAGTGGACTTCTCAGCCAGAACAGTGATAAGCCCAGAAACGATGATAGGAATAGATGAGGTAGGACTCCCCGTTGAAGCAGTCATGGAATTAACCATTCCAGAAAGAGTCACTGAATGGAATCTCAAACACTTAAAAAAATACGTCAAAAACGGTCCAGAAAAATACCCTGGCGCTAACTACGTCATAACCCCTGACGGCAAAAGAAAAAGGATAACAGACGAAACCAAAAAAGTCATACTTGAAGAACTCGCGCTAGGATACATAGTGGAAAGACACCTGATAAACGGAGACATATGCCTGTTCAACAGACAACCATCCCTACACAAAATGTCAATAATGTGCCACAAAATAAGGATACTGCCCTACAAAACCTTTGGCATGAACCTCTGCGTAACCCCCCCATACAACGCGGACTTCGACGGAGACGAAATGAACCTCCACATACCCCAAACAGAAGAAGCCCGCGCGGAAGCCAAACACTTAATGAGCGTTCACACCCAAATGATAACTCCTCGTTACGGACTGCCAATCATAGGATGCAAACACGACCACTTAACCGGGCTCTACCTCTTAAGCAAAGACCAAAAAATTCCCAGAAGAGTTGCCACAGCACTGCTCGCGCAAGCAGAAGTGGAAACAAGCCTACCAGTCAAAAAAACGTACAAAGGAATTGAAATCCTATCACAAACCATACCCGAAAAAATAAATTACGCGGAAAAAACGATTACCTGCCAGAAATGCGACAAATGCAAAGAAGAAAAATGCGAGCATGAATGCTTCCTAAAAATAAAAAAAGGAGAAATAAAATGCGGTTTCGTAGACTCCAACGCGGTAGGAGCTGGAACCGGACTATTACTAAAAAAAATGCTCAGAGAATACGGTGGAAAAGAATTAGTGAACTTCCTCCAAAAAATCACGCTACTATCCCTACACTACCTGGATTACAAAGGATTTACGGTCCTGCCTTCACACACAGACCTTAAAAAGGAAAGCTTCAAAAAAGTCAAGAACGAGCTGGACGACGCAAAAAACAAAACCAAAAAAATCTTGGAAAAATACGAAAAAGGACAATTAGAATCCCTACCCGGAAGAACAGTCAAAGAAACCCTTGAAGTAAACCTGCTCACGACAACACGAAAAACCAGAAACAAAATAGGAAGAATAGTTCAAAAAGAGATAAAAAAAGACAACTCCCTATACGTGATGGCCAGTTCAGGAGCAAGAGGAAAACTAGTTCAAATCGGTCTAATGAGCGCGAGCGTAGGACAACAATCCCTCAGAGGATCAAGAATAAACTTTGGATACAGGGACCGAGCGCTACCACACTTCAAAAAAGGAGACATGTCACCGGAAGCGCACGGATTCATAAGACACGGTTACAAAGGAGGGCTGACCCCAACAGAATTCTTCTTCCACGCGATGATAGGAAGAGACAACCTAATGGACACTTCAATGAGAACCCCAAAATCAGGATACCTTCAAAGAAGACTCATAAACACCCTACAAGACGTGAGCGTGAACTACGACCAAACCGTACGCGACTCCGGAGGAAGAATAATAGAATTCGAATACGGTGAAGACGGCATAGACGTGACCAAATCCCAAAAAGGAAAACTGGACGTTAAAGAGGTGCTCAAATGAACGAACTATCAAAAAAAATAATAGAAGAAGCCAAACAATACGCCAAGCAGAACAAAAAAGACGAAAAAAAAGTGCTCGAAAAAATAAAACAAATCTACCAAGAAATGAGAGTGGAACCAGGCGAAAGCGTAGGAATAATAGCTGCTCAAAGCTTAGGCGAACCCGGCACGCAAATGACGCTCAACACCAAAAACTTGGCGGGAGTCGCCAAAATGAACGTGACAGTAGGGCTTCCCAGAATAGTCGAAATATTTGATGCGAGAAAAGAGCCGAGCACGCCCATGATGGAAGTGCACCTAAAACCAGAATACGCGGAAGACGAGAAAAAAGTCCAAAAAATAGCTGCCAAAATATTGGAAGTAAAAATCAAAGAAATAATCAAAAACGTTAGCATAGACTTAATCAACACAAAAATCATGCTAGACCTCAACCCCAAAAAACTAAAAGAATATGACATCATCCCAAAAACAATCCTAGAAAAACTACGAAAAAACCACGAAGCAGAACTCAAAGCAGGAACAATAACTGTCACGCCCAAAAAAAAAGATATAGGGGCTGAAGCGCTCTACAGAATAAAAACCAAAATCGTGGAAACATACGTGTCAGGAATAAAAGGAATAGAACAAGTCCTCCCATGGAAAGAAGGAGGAAAATGGATAATCAAAACCCTCGGCTCAAACCTTAAAGACGTCATGAAAGAAACGGATTTCGTGGACATCACCAAAACAACAAGCAACAACATATACGAAGTGGCAAGCCTACTAGGAATAGAAGCTGCCAGAAACACGATAATCAAAGAAATAATCGCGACCCTAGCCGAACAAGGCCTAGAAGTCGACATAAGACACATAATGCTCGTGTCAGACACGATGACCGCCAGCGGCGAAGTAAAAGGGACTACCAGGTACGGCGTAATCAAAAACAAGACCAGCGTGCTCGCGAGAGCAAGCTTCGAAATACCTATAACCAACCTATTCACTGCAGCGGTGAGAAACACGCAAGACAGGCTTGAAGGAATAATTGAAAACGTGATGATAAACCAAGTCATCCCCGCCGGGACAGGACTGCCAAGACTAATGGTCAAAAAAAGGAGTAAAAAGAAATGAAAGACGCTGAGAAAAAAGAAATAATCAACCTCCTCAAAGAAAAAAAATTAGTGATAGGAATCAAAACCGTGCTAAAAGGCATAAACAAAGGAAAAATAAGCAAAATATTAGTGTCAAGCAACATATTTCAAAAAAACCTGAAAAAACTGGAAAACGTTTGCAAAGCCCTTAACATACCCATAACCTTCCTAGAAATCAAAGGAAAAGAACTCGGAACGCAATGCGGAAAACCTTTTAACATAACTGTTCTAGGAGTTAAGAAAGAATGAGAATAAGAATAAAACTGGACAACGACACCATCAGACACATCACGCTCTTCGAAAAAATTACTGGCGCCACGGTCAAAGACTGCTTCTCCAACGACAACGCCATAACATTCGTGGTCAAAGAAGGCCATGCAGGAATAGCTATAGGCAGAGGAGGAATCAACATAAAAACACTTCAGAAAACTTTAAAAAAAAGAATAGAAGTCATAGAATACTCCGAAGAACCCACAAAATTTGTCAACAACGTTTTCAGACCAGCAAAAATGAAAAACGTTTACACAAGCGAAAAAAGCGACGGACAAAAAATAATCAACATTTACCCCACGAGCGACAAAGCACTAATAAGAAGTAAACTTAAAAAAGCAAAAGAACTCGTAAAAAAATACTTCGGAATCGAAGACATAATCATAAAATAAAAAAAAAATAAAATGGCAAGAGGACTGTTCGCAGGACGAAAACTGGTGAAGAATCATAACAAGTTCAGGTTCTCCAAAAAAGGAGAAAGGTTCAGAAGATTCAAACTATGGAAAAAATACGACCCCCTAGAAGGAAGCCCGCAAGCCAGAGGAATAGTGCTCAAAAAAGTGATGAGAGAAAGAAAACAACCACACTCAGGAATGATAAAATGCGTGCTAGTCCAACTAATCAAAAACGGGAAAACCGTGACAGCGTTCGTGCCAGGAAACCTTGCCATAAAACACATTGACGAACACAACGAAGTCATGCTCGAAAGAATCGGGGGACCAATGAAAGGCTCCAGAGGAGACATCCCGGGAATCAAATTCAAAGTAATCAAAGTCAACAACATCTCGCTAAAAGAAATAATCAAAGGAAAGAAAGAAAAACTAACCAAATGAACCGGGTAATCAGACGCGTTCAACTAATAAAACAAACACTAACCCAAGAAGAATGCGAGATAAAAAAAGAAACTCTTCCAGATGGGAGCAGAGCAATCATAATCACTGACCAAAAAGGTAACAGGTTCCACCAACTCGAAACAAAAACTCGGGTCACAGGAACCTTAAGCCAAGACATCAGGAAAACAATACAAAAATGGAAACACAGATGAGCGAAATACTATTATTCAACAAGTGGAAAAACACAGGAATAGAGTTACGAGACCCAGGGCTCATGAATTACATAAACGTCAAACCCATAATCATTCCAAAAACGAGTGGCAGACACGAATCAAAAAAATTCTGGAAAAGCAAAATGCACGTGGTGGAAAGACTAATCAACAAGATGATGGTTCCCGGCCACAAAGGAAAAGAACACTGGTGGAGTTCAGGGCACTGCTCAGGCAAAACCCAAACAATATTCAAAATCGTCAAACAAGTCCTGCAAGACCTGGAAAACAAGCTCAAAACCAACCCAATACAAGTCCTGGCCACGGCAATCGAGAACAGCGCTCCAAAAGAAGAAGTCACGAGCATAGAGTACGGCGGAACAAGATATCAAAGAGCTGTTGACATCAGCCCGCAACGCAGAGTAGACCTCGCGCTAAGATGGATGGTGCAAGGATCTTACGCTAAAAGCGTGAACAAAAAAAGAAGTACGAGACAAGCCCTGGTCAGCGAAATAACCCTAGCGTACCAGAACAGCTCGGACAGCGCCGCAGTCAAGAAATGCAACGAAGTCGAAAGACAAGCCGACACCAGCAGATAAAGTTTTCTAGTTTTTTAAAAATTCCCCCTCACGTGTTATAAAAAAAAGCTTAAAAAACACAAAACTTAAATATGATTTTTCGTATTTATATGATAAATATGAATCATATGAAAGATAAACACATCTTCGGAACAGTCAAAGTCGGCGAAAGAGGACAAGTCGTAATCCCAAAACAAGCCAGAGAAATGTTCAAAATAGGGCCCGGAGACAGCATGGTAGTTCTAGGAAAAAAACACCACGGCATAGTTCTCGTAAAAGCAACAAAAATGAAAGAATTCGCCATGAAAATCCTCAAAGGAATAGGTAAAGTTGACTGAAAAAATAACCATAAATGAAAGCCATTAACACCACTAATCTTACAAGAAAATTCGGAAACTTTACAGCAGTAGACAAAATTAGTTTTCAAGTCAAACAAGGCGAATTATTCGGTCTTCTTGGACCTAACGGAGCAGGAAAAACCACGATCATAAACATGCTCTCAACCCTTCTAAAAATCACTTCAGGACAAGCCCAAGTCAACGGATTTGACGTGCAAACCCAAAAAAACAAAGTCAGAGAAAGCATAGGCATAGTTTTCCAAGAACCCGCGCTAGACGGTAGACTCACTGGCAAGGAAAACCTTGACTTCCACGCACGAATGTACGGAATCAACAAAGAAGAAAGACGAAAAAGAATCAAAAAAGTTCTCAAACTAGTCAAGCTAACAGACAAAGCAGACGAGCTCGTGGACAACTATTCCGGTGGAATGAAAAGACGGCTCGAAATAGCCAGAGGCCTCATACAAAAACCAAAAGTACTATTCCTTGACGAGCCAACCCTCGGACTCGACGCTCAAACCAGAAGAAGCATCTGGGAATACATCAAAAAACTAAACCAAAAAAACAAGGTAACAATCATCCTAACCACCCATTACATGGAAGAAGCAGATTTCTTATGCAACAGGATAGCAATAATTGACCACGGAAAAATAATTGCGCTCGACAAGCCAAGCAACCTAAAAAACTTTTTAGGAGGAGACGCTATAACCCTTGAACTAAAAAAACCATCCAACAAACTCAAACAACAACTCGAACAAAAAAAATGGGTTAAATCAATAAAACAACACAACAGCAAAATCACGCTCACAACCGAAAACGGTGAAAAACACATACCTGAAATAATCAGAACAGCGGAAAAACAAAAAACCCAAATCACGTCAGTCAACTTAAGAAAACCCAGCCTCGAAGACGTGTTCCTGCATTTCACAGGAAAAACCATCCGCTCCCAAGAAGCAGGCCAAACAGAAAAAATGAAAAGAATGAGGATGAGGAGGGTGGGGCACGGATGAACCTGAACGCGGTATACGTTATGTGGCTTAGAGAAATGAAAAGATTCTCTAGGTCAAAATCAAGGATGGTGTCCATGCTAATCATGCCCTTATTATTTCTGGGAGGACTGGGATTCGGGTTCAGCAAAATGACAATCCCGGGAATCGAAGGAATTGCTTACCTACAATTCCTGGTTCCAGGAATCGTGGGCATGGGAATGCTGTTCTCAAGCACGGGTTCAGGAGTGTCCGTGCTCTGGGATAAAGAATTCGGGTTTCTGAAAGAGATTATGGTTGCTCCGGTAAGCAGGACGTCAATAGTTCTCGGAAGAATCGCTGGAGGAGCCACCATTTCATTAACTCAAGGAATACTGTTAATCCTGATCTCAACCCTGCTCGGTTTCAGAACCACTATTACAGGGTTTCTAATAGGATTAATTTTCATGGCTTTGATAACAACCACTTTCATAGGGTTAGGACTAATACTGGCGTCAAGAATGAAAGATATGCAAGGATTTCAATTGATAATAAATTTCGTGGTAATGCCCTTGTTCTTTTTATCAGGCGCCCTATACCCAATAGAAAATCTGCCAGCACCAATAAGAATCCTATCCTACGCGAACCCTCTGACCTACGGGCTCGACGGGCTTAGAGGAGCGCTAATCGGGATATCACGGTTCCACCCGCTAACAAACCTGACAATAATGATAACATTATCCGTGGCAATGGTATCCCTTGGAGCCTTCTTATTTGATAAAAGCGACAACGCTTAAACAATTGAAATCCAGATACACGTCATGGTTCCCACGCTTGCCAGAGTAGTTACCAAAGCCACGAGCAAAGCCCGGTTATCCAAGCTCTTCGGGTTAATCTCTAACCCAGCAACGAACATTGAAATCCAAGCCCACAAATACACGGGAACAGAAAACAATAAACCCGAAGCAGAACCATTCGAAAAAAACGCGAAACCTTGAACCAGACTAATAACCAATCCACTCAAAACCACGATTGAAAGCTTGTCAGAACCATAACCCTCACTCTGCAAACCCGCAAAAAAACTGGCTTCCAGCAACAAAACTAGAACAATAAAAAATAAGGTTCCGGGCACGAAAAACCAGAAACAAAAAGCCGACAAAACAGGAAGAGTGGAGATAACCAGAAAACACAGGAAAACAAAAGAATTACCCGAACTAAACACGCTTTTAAGACGACCAATCATAAAACCTTTGTTCTGAAAACAATACTATAAAAAACCTTCCCCAAAAAAAACAAGGCTTAAACATCAAACAAGTCTTCAACCCTACAACCAAATAACTTAGACAGTTTTAAAGCTAAAGGAAGGGAAGGAACATACCTGTTCTGCTCAATCGAAATGATCGTCTGCCTGGAAACACCTACTTTATCCCCCAAAGCTTTCTGGCTTAACCCTTTCTTGACCCGAAACTCTTTCAACCGATTCTTTTCCAAACCCATTCAATTCTCCCGCCCGAGCTTCCAATTAGAAAACGCTTTAGCAACAACGCCTCCAAACAAAGCAATCACGAGAAAAGGGTGAACCACGAACTCCTGCTTCAAAGCACTCAAAACCAAGTCATAAAGCAAACCCATTGCAAGCAAAAAAGACATGACCCACGCAGCATTCCTTTCAGCAATCGCTTCATGAATCCTATCCCTCTCATCTTTCTTAAGATTCCTTAAAACGTCAACAAGATCTATTAAGATGATAAAAATCCAGAAAGCGTTAAAACCCAGCCTTAAACCCTGGCTTAAATCAAAAGAATTGAAAACAATTAAGACCCCAATCATGAAAAGAATGTAAACCCATCCCTGCCAAGTCGCTGGAGTCAAACCCCAACCAGTATACTTCCTTCTCTTAAACCACTCAGGCTTCGCAAACATAAATAATGTAAAGTCAACTTTACAATATAAGTGTTTTGGCGACTAAAACAAAAATTCGGAATCCTTAAAATCCAAAAAAAGAAGTGTTTCAAACAATGATACCCGAACCAGGAACAATAACGCTTGAACAAGCCTTGAGATTAGATAATCCTAGTTTGGTCATTGTTCATCCTTTTTACAAACAATACTTGCCTGACGAATTTAGGTTCTGCAAAGCAAATATTGTCCCAAGTTATGAGCCAAGAATGAAAAAGCTCGTGCAAGAATTCAAAGGAGATATAACTCTTTTAGAAGATTATCGATTCACAGAAAGAACAGGAAGAGAACTGGGGATTCCGATGGGTAATATAGTTCAAACAATCAAAAACGACTCCTTCCCTAAACACATAGAAGAGGGCCAAATGTTTGAAAAAATATTTAGAACTCAACCAGAACAAATTTTATTGGCGGGAGGGTATTGGGGTAAAAAAATAATCAATGAGAAAATGAATATGATAGCCGGATGTTTAACAGGAATATACATAGACTTGTTCGAACAGAAACCAGAACTAAACTATTATTTGGTAGAAGGTTGTTTTTTTGAATAAAAACAATGCATATTCTGAAAGAATTTTTTTGATAGTTTTATGGAATAAAAGAAGTATTTTAGCGCTAAACGTTTAGTATTAACCCTTAAAAAACCATTATTGTAGTCGTCCTATTGTCCACAAATTCAAAATCGAAACCCTTAAAAGATAATTACTGTTAAGTGGTAACATTATGAAGGATTTTATTGAAAAAACTTACGAAAGACTGGAGAAAAACAGAATTTCAGGATGGATTCCATATATCAAGAACTATCCTTCAGACAATCCGACAGTTGAGATTTTCAGGAATTTAGGAGACACACCTAAACTCATAGAAAATCAAATGTCCGAAATGATAGGACCAGATATGATTGAAGTTATGGTTGGATCTGAGATGATTGGAGAGATAACGGCAAGTTTTGAACAAGTTGATTTTGAAGGAACCCCCTGCGTCAGAATGAGTTTGATAAAAAGAATTATACTAAAAAAGAATGGTTTAGAATTTCCTTTTTATGAATCACCACCCACACTCTTTGAAGATTATCTGAAATTAGAAGGTGGTTATTTTAAGGTGTATGAAGTGCTGTCAGAAATGGCTAAGACTATACAACCAGTTTGAAGACCTAAAATGAATCTTGTAACTATCGTAAACACGTACATTGGAGAAACAAGTAATCCTTGGGCTTCCGAAATCAAAGAAAACCAAGAGCAAATCAAACTAACTAATGAATGGGACGACCTTAGTTTAGGGGCAATAGACGTGTTCTTAACCGAAAGAGGTGCTGTGGTAGACGCGATGATTTTAAACCAAGCAGGAATAATAGAAGTAGGAATTAGAAAAGCGGTTCCAAGAACAGAAGTAATCTCACAAATTCTCGAATATCAATCGTTTATAGAACAAAGACGCAAAGAACAAAATTATATTAATCCTAACTTCTTTAATCTTTGAAAGATGTTAAAAAAAATAATACCTTTACTCACATTAATACTCATTTTAGGTTGTGTTTCTTCAGCAGGTTATTACGGAGTGGTTGTTAAAGGTTTTTCCGCTGAAAAATATGAGATTCAATCTAAAGAATTCTTCGACATGAACCTATGGGTGGAGAACGATGGAGATTACAATTCCGACCACTTATTCTTCACTATTTATAACACGGGCAATCTCATAAACCAATCCCCCCTCACTATTCAATCCATGACCTTAACTTCAGGGGATGATTTCTTGGCTTCCTGGACTTTTGAAACCCCTGAACTAAGCGCTGAATCCGTTTTCACGCCTTACGCCAAAATATGTTATAATTACACGAGCGAAGCTTACATGGACGTCCAACTCGTAGGACTAGAATGGAAAGGAACCACTCCCAACCTCCTCTCAGGCTCTTCAAGAGCGCCGATAACGCTCTCCATGCAAGCAACTAATCCTTACAAAGGGGAGGTTAGTGGCAAAAGCATTAAAATAATTCTGGAGAACACGGGACCCGAAAAACTCAAGCAAATAAATTATTTGTCAGTGAAAATCCCTGGAATTGGCGGAAAACTAGAAGTTCCTGAAGAATCAGGATTTTTTACTTGCACGCACAACACTGCAGGAGATTATTATGCTTGCACTGCTAGGAACGTGTTGTTAAACGGCGGGCTCGAAAAATCGTTGAGACTGATTTTTAACACTCACTTGACAGGTCAAGACCATTACAGCGCAAGAATCCACGCTTACGCTTATTACACTTACTGCTCAAAAACAGATGAGGTAAGGATTACTGCCAAGCCAGCCGTGCCCGGCGAAGCCCTGGAAGGAGTTTGCAGTCAAGACTCGCTAGAACATTGCGGTTCAATGAACACGTGTCTGCTTGCAGGAGGGTACTGGTGCGACGAAGCTGGAAGCATGTCCTGCACTGATTCTTACGTGTCCGGAGAAGCTCCAGAAGAAGTGAGCAATCCTTGTTTCGGGGTGCCTTGCGGGAACGGGATCTGCGAGTCAGATGTTGAGAACTGTGGGAACTGCCCTAGGGATTGCGGATGCAATAAAGACGAGTGCTGCAACCCCGAGTCGAGTTCTGCGAGCGCGGTCAGGGGATGCGTTTTCTCCAGTGTTGCCATCAGTTCGGAAAGCATGTGCTGTTCGGGCGACGAGGTCGTAGGGGATTGTTGTGACGTTTCAGACTGTCCAAGCGGGTGGAACTGTTATTCTAATTATTGTTATCAAAGGACCCAATGCGTTTCGGACCTGCAATGCGGTTCAGGTCAGAAGTGCTGTGACAATGAGTGCGTGGACAAGTGTTTCAGCAATTTGGACTGCTCGGCGTGGAACGGATGCTACTTTGATGAAGTTTTGGGTTACGATGTTTACCAGGTTTTTGAGTGCGAGAACAAGAGTTCCTGCGACGCCAATTGTGTTGTGGCCCGCACTTTAGAGCTGGATTGCGCGTGCCCGGAAGGTAGGATTAGGTGCGAGTCAGGGTGCGTGACTCCCGCTTGCTTGACCAATGAGGGTTGTGCTTTTAGAAAAGGTTATATCGCGTCATGCGTCAACCCGGGAACTTGCGTTGCCAACTGCGTTTACGTGCCGGAAGACATGGAACTTCCTCCGGAGGATCCGGAACCCCCTATTAATGGAATTCCCTCTCCAGACCCTAAATTACCTGTTGATGAGGTCACTCCAGAACCTCCTTCTGAGATAAGCGTTGACTAAAAACAGGGGCTCCAAAACTGGATATAATCTTAATTGATTCTTAAGAGCTAATCAAAATTTTATTATTCTTCTTTTTTTTAATTCAAAGAAACACTTAGCACAAGCAGAAACATCACTTAAAGCATTGTGGGCGTCTTCAAAAGAAGAATTAAATAACTTTTTATGCAATTCCATTAGTGTTGGCCATTTATACCCATAAAGTCCCGGAATTTTGCAGAAATCTGTTGTTGCAAGCATCGTACATATTTTGGCTATTGAAGGAAGATTGTTCTCGATTTTTGTTCTAATTAATTCAGAACCTACAACTTTTTCATCAAAATTTATTTTATGTGCAATTAATAATTTGGAACTTCTAAGAATGGCTGAAAATTCACTTAATGCTTTTTTTAATGAGATACCAACTCTATTTGCTTTTTCATTTGATATCCTATGAACTTTGATAGCTTCAGAAGGTATTTCAAAATTATCTGGTTTGATGATATGACTTTGCTTTAATATTTCTTTACCAGAAGTATCGCATTGTAACCAAGCGATTTGTACCAATCGTGGCCAATTGCTCAAATCTGAAACTGGTGCTCTCCAATTTTTTGGCAATCCCGTTGTTTCTGTGTCAAAAAATAGATACATTTTATTTCTCCATACTTTTAGCGGAAACAGGCTTTTTAAGTTTCTCATCAGCCTCTTTCTGTGTTAAGCGAGTATACTTGATTCCTCACCAAAATTTAAGTATGAACTAAACCAAGTTGCAGATGAAAAAACGATTAAGTATAGATATTGGAAAAATGACTCTGCCACGTTAGATGGACAATATTCCAAAAAAAATCTCTAAATTCAAGATATTAATTTGAAAAACATTTAAAGTTCAAGGGAAAGTCTACAAAACAACAAAGGAATCCTTAAAACCTACCTTGTTGACGGTTCCATCAACTTGAAGGCGCTGTGAAAACCGTAAACTTTTAAAAAGAAGGTTTTAGAGATAATAGACTACTCAAGGTGACTAAAAATAAAATGGCTAAAGACGATAAAGTATCAATTGAAGAATTAATGTTCAAGCGAGATAGAGTCAGAAACATTGGCATAATCGCGCACATAGATCATGGTAAATCAACTCTCACTGATTCCTTACTGGCAGGCGCTGGAATGCTTTCCATGAGAGTGGCTGGCACTGCCAGAAAAACGGACTCGTTGGAAGAGGAACAGCAAAGAGGCATCACGATTCAAGCATCAGCGGTAAGCATGGTTCACGGAGTTAAAGACGAACACTTTCTTATCAATTTGATAGACACTCCAGGACACGTTGACTTCGGCGGTGAAGTCACTCGCGCGATGCGCGCAGTGGACGGCGCGTTAGTCGTGGTGGACGCCGTGGAGGGAATAATGCCTCAAACCGAAACAGTTCTTAGACAAGCAATGAGTGAAAGAGTTGAGCCAGTCCTTTTCATAAACAAGGTTGACCGCTTATTCAAAGAACTCAAATTGAAACCAGAAGACATGCAGAAACGCTTCTTGAAAATAATGGCTGGTTACAACAAATTAATCCAGCAATTAGCTCCAGAAGAGTTTAAGGAAAAGTGGAAGTGCAAGCCCGACGAGGGAACAGTGGGTTTCGGGTCTGCAGTGCACCGCTGGGCGTTAAGCTTTCCAATAATGAAACAAACAGGAATAACTTTCAAACAAATCAAAGAAGCTTACGAAGGATCAGACCAAGAAATCAAGGAAAAACTAGCTGAACTCGAAGAAAAAGTGCCGTTGCACCAAGTAATACTTGACATGGTTGTAAAACACTTGCCCAACCCGTTAGTCGCTCAGAAATACAGGATTCCAAAACTGTGGGATGGAGACCTTGAAAGCGAAATCGGAAAATCGTTAATGAACGTGGATGAAAACGGGCCGCTAGTGTTCGTGGTCACTAAAGTGATTGTTGACCCTCAAGCAGGAGAAATAACTTTTGGAAGAGTGTTTTCAGGAAGCCTAAAAAGAGGCATGGAAGTGTATCTGAACAGGAAGAGAGGAATAGCGAAAACCCAACAAATATTCACAGTAATCATTGAAAAAAGAATCACTCAAGAAAGCGTTCCCGCGGGCAACACTGCAGCAGTCATTGGTCTGAAAGGCATTGGTTCAGGAGAAACAGTTTCCAACAGTGAAATAGTGCCTTTCGAGCGGATAAAACACTTATTTGACCCAGTGGTCACCAAAGCAATTGAAGCCAAGAACCCCAAGGATTTGCCGAAACTAATCCAAGTCTTAAGAGAAATAAGCCAAGAAGACCCAACAATCCAAATCAAGATTAACGAAGAATCAGGCGAACAAATCATCAGCGGTTTAGGCGAACTCCACTTAGAGTGGACAGAGCACAAAATCAAGAAGTACAAGAACATGCAAGTCGTTACTTCCCAACCAATAGTGATTTACAGGGAAACCATTCAAGGAACCTCCCCCGAAGTTGAGGGAAAAAGTCCTAACAAGCACAACAAGTTTTACCTTCAAGTCGAGCCCTTAGAACAAGAGATCAGCAAAGCGATAAGAGAAGGAGAACTTCCTGAAGGAAAAATAAGGAAAAAAGACGTGGGGGTGATTGAGAAATTGAAAAAATTTGGTTACGGCGCTAAAGAAGCTAAAAGAGTTAAAGACATTTTTCAAGGCAACTTGTTGTACGATAACACTAAAGGAATCGTGCACGTAGGCGAAGTCATGGAACTAATCATTGCAGCGTTCAGGGAAGTCATGGAAGGAGGACCTGTAGCCGGAGAACCCGTCACTGGCGTGAAACTAATCCTCAACGATATGAAACTGCATGAAGACGCTATTCACAGAGGCCCAATGCAAGTCAAGCCAGCGCTCAGAAACGGAATTAGGAAAGCTTTCAGTCACGCGAGCCCGCTAATCTTCGAACCAGTCCAAACAGTTAGGATTGACTCGCCGATAGATTACATGGGTTCGATTAGCAAACAAGTCCAGACCAGAAGGGGTCAGATCTTAGACATGGAACAAGGTGAGGATAGGGTGACCATTAAAGCGAAGATGCCAGTGGCAAGAATTTTTGGTTTCACCAGCGACTTGCGTTCAGGCACGGAAGGTAGGGGCGCGTGGTTCCTCGTGGACTCCAAGTTCGAAAAACTACCCAAAGAACTTCAAGAAGAAACCATCAAGAATATAAGGCAAAGAAAAGGGCTGTCCACGTGAACGGCTTGAAGAGAAATCAATAAGTTTTTTATAAGAGTTTTTTTTCCTTAGGTATTAACATGCGTGTAGATTCAAAGGAGTATCTTGAGAGATTCGTGATACGTGACGAGCAAGGAAGTATTGAGAGTGTTGTCTGGGAAGAATTTTATGAGAAAAACAAACGAGGAACCCAAACTGAAGGGCACTTTATAGACTTCTTAGTTGATGAGAGTATTCTCTCTTTCAAGGAGAAAGGAAACTATTCTATAAGCAGGGGCAGCGTTTTTGTTGGTCCTAGATCACCGCATGGGCCGGGCTTGCAACTTTATTTTACAATAAGAGAATTTGCAGAGAAATTCGTTGAACAAGTTCCATACATAAGAGGTTTCGATGCAGGTACCATGATATGGAAAAATGAAGGAAGTTTTCAGAAAAGATACCCGAAAGGAACACTATCTCAAAAACAGTTAGGAGTTAAATAATCAGAAGCAAGGTGTTTGTGTTGGAAACAAAAATGAATAAAAGTTTTTTAATAGTCTCTGGGACAACTATTTGCATAAATACGCTATTACCAAAACTTTTAAAAGAGGATGTTTTTACAATTTAACAACAAAAAATAATTAATACATAGGTGAAAAAAATAAAATGGCAGAGAAAAAACCACACATCAACCTGATTTTCACGGGCCACGTAGACCACGGAAAATCAACAACGATAGGAAGATTGTTCTTCGAAACAGGCATAGTAAGCGAACAAGACCTCATTAAATTCAAGAAATTGGCCGAAGAAGTTGGCAAAGGCACTTGGGAATACGCTTACGCAGTAGACTTGACCAAAGAAGAAAGAAAAAGAGGGCTGACAATCGACCTGGCAGAAAAAAGGTTTGATACTAAAAAGTATTACTTCACGATAATAGACGCTCCAGGCCACAAAGACTTCATCAAAAACATGATAACAGGAGCAAGTCAAGCAGACGCGGCAGTACTAGTGGTCGCGGCCAGCGACGGGATAATGCCCCAGACAAAAGAACACGCTTTCCTGCTAAAAGTCATGGGCGTCAAACAAATAATTGTTGACATCAATAAGATGGACGCGGTAAAATACGACGAGAAAAGATTCAACGAAGTCAAAGACCAAATGGAAAAACTGTTCAAAAGCATTGGAATCAGCACGGAAGGCATGCTTTTCCTAGCGACTTCAGCGATCGGGGGCGACAACATCGCCAAGAAAAGCGACAAAATGGCTTGGTACAAAGGAAAAACGTTACTGGAATCATTTGACACATTGTCACCTCCAAAACTTCCCACAGACAAGCCTCTAAGAATACCCATAGAAGACAGTTACAGCATCACAGGAATCGGGACAGTACCAGTCGGCAAAGTCATCTCAGGAAAAATGAAGATAGGAGACAAAGTAGTGTTCCTGCCAAGCGGGGCGTCAGGAGAAGTTAAAAGCATAGAAATGCACCACGAGCAAATCAAAGAAGCAATCCCTGGAGATAACATAGGATTCAATGTTCGAGGAGTGGACAAGAAAAGCGTTAAAAGAGGAGACATTTGCAGCCACGTAAAGGACTCGGCGAAAGTCGTCAAAAAATTTGTTGCGCAAATAATTGTTCTCGAACACCCAAGCGTCATAGCATCAGGTTACACGCCAGTATTCCACACGCACACCAGCCAAGTTGCTTGCAGGTTCGACAAAATCCTGAAAAAACTTGACCCAAAAACAGGGGCGACCCTTCAAGAGAACCCGGACTTCATTAAAGCAGGGGACGCTGCAATAGTGGAAATAATTCCAACCAAACCATTCATCATAGAGAAAAAGGAAGACTTAGCACAATTATCAAGCTTTGCGGTCAGAGACATGGGAAGAACGGTTGCGGCAGGCGTTTGCATAGACATCCTGAAAACAGCTTAAACAAATTCGATAAAGGGTTTCAAAACAAACCCTTTTTCTTACATTTTTTTTTCATTTCCAAAACCTTAGTCAGCGCTTCCAAAAACGTTTTTGAACGAAACCTTTTTAAGCAAAGCACTAGATTTAGTTAGAACCATGGGCAAGGCAAGAATCAAGATATCAAGCACTGAACCGCAGAAACTGAGCCAGTTAGTCGACCAAATCAAAATAATAGCTGAAAGAACTGGCGTGGAAATGCGAGGACCAATACCTCTACCCACCAAAAAACTCAAAATACCTGTCAGGAAAAGCCCTTGCGGCACTGGAAGAGAAACTTACGAGACCTGGCACATGCGCATACACAAAAGATTAATCGACCTGTCCATGAGCGAACGAGCCCTAAGACTCATCATGAGAGTGCCCGTGCCAAAAGACGTGAACATAGAAATAGAAATCGTAGAGTAAAACTTTTTAACACTCCAAAAACCTTAATTCTAAATAAGATGAGTTTCAAAAAACATTATCCATTCTTAATACTATTAACCATCAGCTCCCTAGTCAGTCTAACAGCTTTCAACCCTTTATGGAGCGACGAAAACTTCTACTTCTACATATCCAAACTAGTGTCAGAAGGAAGCGTGCTGTACAAAGACATTTTCTTCATGAAACCACCAGCCCTTATATACGGGCTGGCAGCGTTCTTCAAAATCGCTGGGCCAAGCATCCTAACAGGCAACTTTTACACGTTCGCGCAAAAAACCCTCACCATAATAATTCTATACGCTACAGGACTCGAACTGGAAAAGAAATACAAGAAAAAAGGCGTAGCCCTCAACATAGCCTTAATCACGATGACCATCGGAACCTTGTGGAGGGGCGGCGCTGAAACCCTGGGCTTCATGCAAACCACTTTCTTCGTCGCGCTAAGCGTTTACGCGTTCATCAAAGAAAAAAGCTTTTGGTCAGGCCTGACAGCTTCATTAGCCATTCTAACCCGACAAGACGCAATCATTCTCCCCATAGCTTTTCTACTGTCATCCCGCGAGAACTGGAAAAAATACTTGCTCGGACTCACGATACCCTTCATCATTACAACGCTTTACTTCCTGCCCTACAAGAACTACGTGCTCGACAATTTAGGGACCAGCGCAGAATTCACGAGATTAATGAATTGGGAGGGAATGCTGGACGCAATGGTTTCCTCCACGTCCCAATTCTTCGTGGTCGAGAACGCCTGGCTAACTCTCTTACTCGTTTTCGCCCTAGTTTACAGGAAGAAAATGTTTTACAACAAGTTTTTCTTGCTTTACATAGGATTAACACTATTCCTTGAATATGCGGTCATAAGGGCAATAAGGTTTTATTACCTCGCCCAATTAATCCCTGTCATCCTCCTGTTCTCGGCGACGAATCTAGAGTTCAACAAACGCAAAACGTTCTACTTAGGAACACTCGCGTTCACCCTCCTCGCAGTTTACCAGTTCGTTTACGTATATCATTATAATCCCATAGCTTCCGGGGACCTTGAGATAAGACAAGATTTCATGAACTTTATAACCGCTAACTCTTCTCCCGACGACATGATCATGGGTTACTCAACCTTTGTATCAGAAGTGGCCATGCGAACCGGCAGGGACGCGCCTCCGCAGTGGGTTAACACTTTCATGCACGTGCGCGAAGCAGGAGGGGCAACAGCTCAAGACTTCATGAACGCGATGAAGCGAAACAAAATCAAGTTCTTTTTGGACAGAACAGATGAATATTCTTTGTTAGGCATTTGGCCCGAATTGTTTGATTTCATGATCGAGAACTGCGTTCCTTACATCAAGTTCCCGCACCCGCGAGGCGACATAGCTGTCTGGAAGTGCGAGTGGAACTAAAAAAAAATTATAAGTGAGTTATGTAAAAAAATTATTATCAATGAAAAAAAGTTTTTGCGCCCTGATATCATTCATTTTATTGTTCTCACCTATTCTTGCGCTTGAGGATTCGACTTTCGTGGACCAACTGAACTCTTCAGTGAGCGACGAAAACCTTTTGCTAACAGTTACTGCGAGCAAACGACTCGGCCTCGTCGGAGACACAGTATTCCTCACTGCAAGCATGACCTCGCTGACACAAAATGATTTGAACGCGTCCCTCACAGTCGTGGGAGCGAGCGGTTACATGATTAAAGCAGTCACTGCAGCTGGAGGTGGAGGGAACACGTGGACCAGCGGGTGGATTCGATTAAGCGGGGGGAGCAGCAAAGACGTAACCCTAACCATAGAAGGAACTAATGAAATCAGGACCGGGGTCAGCGTTCAAGTTAGATACGATAAAGAAAGTTTAAGCCTGGACATGCCAATAGCGTTCACCAAAGGATATTGTGGAGACGGGATTTGCTCGTCATGGGAGAACCCGTCAAACTGCTGCATGGACTGTCACTGCCCCACCGGGCAATCATGCAACACGGAGTCAGGGGTTTGCGAAGCGTTCGGAGGCCTAACAATTCAGGACGTAATCGTTTACGGCGTAATCGTAATTGTGATAATAGTTTTGCTGGCTCTTCTTTTGAACCCGAAAGTTGATTGGCGCACCAAAGCAGGAATCCTGCGAACACTGGTTTACCTGATTTTCATGGTCTTACAGTACGGCTCCAAAAAAGGCAAGAAAAAAGGTTCTGGAGACACACTCGTAACCAATCTGCCTACAGTCTGCCCTCATTGCGGGAGCATAAGCTTCTCAAGCGGAGGGGGAAAGTATTCATGCACGAATTGCGGAAGAACTTTCAGAAAAACAGGATAGAAAACCTTAAAAATAGACCACTAATTAGTAGTAACTATGAAGGGTCGTTTGGTTCACATGTCCAGTAAAATGGATGCCTTGCTTGATGAAGAATGGTCAGAAGTAGTTAGGATACCTTATGAAAAAAAACAGAAATCCAATTTTATTCTGGAAGATATATATTTTTTAGTAAAAGTAATAGACTGTATAAACACGAATGAGCTTGTGAATTCAGTAAATTCAAATCAAGATTTTTTTACGGTTTATGGTTCAAACTATAATCACGATTTAGCTTATCATCTTATCCCTAAAAACGCTGAAGCATTAGTTGTTTTTGACGCGCATAACGATTGCTGTGACAGTTTGGGAACTGTTAATTCAGAAGAACCCACTTTTACGGACTGGATTGCACACGCGACCCGCAAGGTCGGGCAAGTCTTTGGTTACGGCTTGATGCCTGAGAAAGAGAATTTGGAGGCTCGTGACAGAGGTGGCCGGGTTTCAAGAATCGAAGATTTTTATGACAATCTTGAATTATTAACATTTAATGAACCTTTCACACAAATTCTTGATAAAATTAGAGGTAAGAGAGTGCATGTCAGCGTTGACTTGGATGTTTGCTCAAAAAAAACAGATCACCCTTTGGCTTTTCGTGATAAAATACTAAGTTTTGAAAAACTTAAGCAGTGCTCACAAAAAATTCTAGACAACTGTGAATTAATTAGCATGGACGTTTGCGGAGTGCCTTTCTTTGAAGGATACAAAGCAGACCCAGAGACTTTTAAACCAGTAACAAGAAAAGATTATTTCAATCCTGAGGAAACAATTGGAATGATTCAAGAATTAAAAGAGTTAGTGGAAGCGTAAACATTTTAAAACCAATCCATTCTAAGATTCTTAATAATTTGCCGAGGTGGCTGAGCGGTCTAAGGCGCGGGACTGGAAATCCCGTGGGATTCACTTCCCTCAAGAGTTCAAATCTCTTCCTCGGCGTTAATGATTAAAGATAATCTTTTTTAATCCAACCTTTTTTTTTTAAACAAGATGGGAGTTATGTGGTTTCAATTAAGGTTTAACCCAGAGTTCGACGAACTGAATCTTAACATGGAGGAAGAATTGCTAATCCTTTCAGGCGATCTTAAAACCCTTGAAGAAGTTCTATCCTATAAATCCAAACTTGAAAAGATTAAAAACGATTTCTCGCGTTTTAAAGGCAGTTGTTCAGACCCTTTTTACACAGGTCAAAAACTGTTAGAAACATTCCTATGCTAAAACTTTAATCCCGTGATGAGGCGTGTCAACTGTCACGTAACCTCCCCGCTTGTTTCCGGTAACGAAAACCATGTCCCCATTCTTAACGCACTGATGGTAAGCCCAAAAATAAGAAGCCACCTTGACAACCTCTTTATCATTTTTTACAGTGAAAACTCTAGGGCAAAAACTCGCGCCAAAATCATCAACCACGACGCCAGACATGGTTGTCAAACCCTCGGTAGGAGCATCCCAAGGGTTTTCAGGAAACTCTTTTTCTTTGTACGCGAAACGAATCGTTGATAAAACTCCCTTCTTTATCTGCAAGGAAGACCACTTATTCCTCAACAA
>JAAOXT010000007.1 GCA_018221045.1 Nanobdellota archaeon
AAGTGCTCCTGGGCATCCTGGTCTGGACCCATGGATATAATGTCAAGCACCCTGGCTTCTGCTATTTTCCTCACACCTTCAACAGTCTCTTCAAGGGAAGGCAGTCCAAAATGGTGGCGCAAAATCGGTCTCTTCCATTCTATCCTATCAACGAGATTGTCGGGAAAGCGCTGGATTTTCTCTGCTCCTCTCCCCGTGAGGTATTCCCATACCTCTTTTTTTGACTCTCCACCTACAAACAGCTTGTCAAAAATGCCGATCTCTTGAGCTACCGTTGCCGTTGCTGGCGTCCCGCCAAAGATATACTTCTTATCTTCTAGTTGCTGTTCCTTGATATAATCCTTTAACTGTGTTAAAACTTTTTTTGCATTCTCCGGGCTCAACCTATAGCTGATACCAACAATACCTGGATCGTGCTTTTGGATGTGTCCTATCATATCTTTAGCAGAGATTTTATGACCTAGGAAAACTGTTTCATGTCCAATTTCCTCAGCAATCGCTAAGAATTTCAAAAGGCCTACAACGTGAGTGTCACTCCCCAGGCTTCCTCCAATTATCTTCTCAAGGCTACCTTTGTTCTTTTCCATGATCATAAAAAAACTTACAAAAAAATCAGTATAAACTGTTTTTGACACGTATAATACCCAATAAAGTATCGCTTTAAAAGGATTTGGAATATCACAGATTCATCTGATTCACTCTCTAGGTGGTCTTAAATGGATAATACTCATTACTAGTCTGTTGTTTAGGTTAAGCACGCTAACTTAAGTAATGCCCTCATTTTTTTTCATCATTTTCCTTTATTTATAGAAACATTTTTTAAACTCCCTCGGAAGAGCAAGTGTCATGAAGCTCGGAGTACTGTTTTCGGGGGGCAAGGATTCAATGCTGGCTTTTGACACTGTTAGAAAAAGTTATGACGTGACCTGCCTTATCACCATTGTTTCCAAGAACCCTGAGAGTTACATGTTTCACACCCCAAACATTCACTTAACAAAACTGCAAGCCCAAGCCATGCAATTACCTTTAATCGAACAAAAAACCTTAGGCGTTAAAGAAAACGAGCTAAAAGACTTGAAAAAAGCGATTGTTCGAGCGAAAAAAGAATACGGAATTCAAGGAGTCGTTACTGGCGCGATTGAATCAGTATACCAGTCCAGCAGGATTCAACGGGTTTGCGACGAGCTTGGCTTAAAGTGTTTAAACCCTTTGTGGAAGATGAATCAGGAAAAAGTGCTGAAAGAAGTTGTTGAACGAGGTTTTGAAACCATTATTTCAGGGGTCTTCGCGCAACCCTTCGGGAAGGATTGGCTTGGAAAAACGGTTGACGCGAAAACTGTTGATGAACTCGTCGAAATGGGAAAAAAATACGAAATAAATCCTGCAGGGGAAGGAGGGGAAATCGAAACCACTGTCTTGGACGCCCCATTTTTCAAAAAAAAGATTGTTATTCAAAAAAGCGAGATGTTCTGGGAAAATTATTCAGGCGTGTTGAAGGTTAAAAAAGCTGTATTAGTGGAAAAATAGTTTTACTCATCGTCTGGCATTATTTCTATTTCAAGCATTCCAGGGTCACCAACCGTTGAAACTCCTGAACTGGCCGACGAGCCTTCACCAGAAACTGCTGAATCCATTATTGGTTTTGATATTGTTCTATAAACCGGGCTTGAATCAATTTCCAATTCGTTCACCACGTTCCAAGTATTCTCGTCCACTGCCGTGACCTTATCATATGATACGACGTACATCGTCGTGTCAATATACACCGCCCTCCTCGCACTAGTGACCTCCAAGGTTTTGGCCAGGCTTAACCCGTCAGCGTAATTAAAAAAGTACGCTCCTCTTCCGCCAGGCAGGAAAAAGATTTTGTTGTCCGCGTCTATCAGGAAAGCATGATGATTGTACAACACTTCTGACCAGTACTCGTTCAAAACAAACTTGTGCTTCTCCACAGGGTTCTCCGCTGACGTGACGTCAAAAACAGATATTTTCACGTTTCCACCCTCTTTTCCAATCCCAAGAATCAAGTTCTCTTCCAATTGGTGCAAGTAGGATGAATAACCCGGTATTTTGAGTTCACCTTTAACTTCTGGTTTGGTCGGGTCGGACAAGTCCAATACGTAGAACGGGTCGATTTGTTTGAAAGTCACGATGAAACCCCTGTCCCCGATGAAGCGCACGGAATAAATCCTTTCGTCCAGCCCCAAGTCTTTGACTTCGCCAACCTTGTTCAAGCCACCGTCCAGCACGTAAACGTCGTTCGCGGTGTCCTGCAAGCCGACAGTGGTGGCTGTTCTCAAATAACCTTCATGAAAGTCCATTGCAAACTGGTTCAATAATCTTCCTGGAATCTCGTTGACCGCGTCAACACTCAAAACCCCTTCACTGAAACCGATTTTGACGATGCCTGTTTTCACCAATTCTCTCTTATTCTCTTCCATGTAAGCGTCCATCCTGTTATAAACCCGTGTTTCCAGAGTGGCGCGTTCGTTATCACCTAACGAAGAGTAATACCCGTAAAGAACGCTTTGAATCTCGTTTTGTTTAGAGTAACTACTAATGTCGTAACCGTTAATCTTGTTCATCCTATCAAGAACTTCTGCAGGCAACAAGTCGCTGGTCTTTGCGAGAAAGAAGTCAATCATAATGCTTTTCTGTTTCTCATAAGTGACGTAAATGCCTTGCGTGGACATGTAAACAATGGTTTGCCCGTTCTTGCCCACAAAAGACTCCACGTCACTCACGCTCCCGTCCACCAAATTGATTGATACGACGTGAAAAGTTGAGTCCACACTCATTGAATGACTTGGATGATAAATGTCAACGCATCTGACCACGACCCCGCCTACGGGGTAAATCGGGCACGGATTGTACGAAGACACGCTTCTGCGAGTAACAATGTATAAGTGCTCGCCGTGAATCCTGGCGTCCACTAGACTCCCGTTCAAACCAAGCTTCCATAAAGAGTTCAGTTCTTCTTTGTTGAACGCTTCAACCGCGTCGTTCGACAACACGATTAACTTATCGTCTTTAAGGAATAATTCCCCGCTTTCTTTAATCTCCTGGGTTAAGCTCAGGTTTTCCGGAGGGAACGCGTTGATTATTTTGGTGTCAGAATAGCTTGAGTAATAAATGTTCTTGCCGTCAGTTTTGACGATGTCCGGCTCGTCAAAACCCATGACTTGCACGTTGGTCTCTGAGTACCTCTCCCCCACCTCAGCGCTTTGCGCCGCGCCTTTAACGCTTGAATCCATAGCAGTGCTTTCAGCAACTGGTGCTTCCAAAGTCTGGGCCCGAACTCCTCCTAACATGCCATAGCTCGTTACAGGAGCTGAACTCAAATAATCTATGAACTCCGAGTCCGACTTGAACTTGGTCACCAAACCAGACGTTTTGTCTTGATTTATCATAACGTAAGCGCTGACCGCGAGAAGCGTTAAGAATAATATTATTGAAGCGTTTTTTCTTCGCGCAGTTTTTTTCATCAACCTCTTTTTAGTCAATCCTTTTTAATAATATTTACCATTATCTTCGGTCAAAACCGAAAAATCAGAGTTTTCCAATGTCTTCTTTCCAGAGCTTAGGGTTTTTGCTTATGAAGTCTTTCATTAACTTTTTTGGCTCTTCAAGGTCAAGGTCAACGACTTCTACCCTGTGGTCTTCCATGAATTTTCTCGCGCCAGAGAAAGTTTTGGACTCGCCTGCAACCACCTTTTTGATGCCGAACTGCACTACCGCGCCCGCGCACAAGTAACAAGGCATTAGCGTGGAATAAAGAATCGTGTTTTTGTAAGAACCTATTCGTCCAGCGTTTTTGAGGCAGTCAATCTCGGCGTGAAGCACGGGGTCGTTTTCCTGCACTCTTTTGTTGTGCCCTCTGCCGAGCACCTTATTTTTCTTGACTAGAACCGAGCCTATCGGGATGCCTCCTTGTTCCAAGCTTTTGCGGGCTTGTTTAATGGCTTCCCTCATAAACCTGTCTGTCTTCATTCAAGGTATCCTCCTCTTTGCATGTCCCACAATTCCTTATAAACTCCTTTCTGCTTGATAAGTTCTTCGTGAGAACCTATTTGAACAATTCTTCCTTCATCCATGACCACGATTTTATCCGCTTTCATCACTGTTGACAAGCGATGAGCAATGATTATCGCAGTTCTTCCCAACAATAGTTTATCAAGGTCTTGCTGGATCCCGAATTCAGTTTTAGAATCTAACGAGGACGTGGCCTCGTCCAGAACCAATATTTTTTTGTCTGCGAGCAGGGCTCGAGCTATCGAAACTCTTTGCTTCTCCCCGCCAGATAGTTTGACTCCTCGCTCGCCAACAACTGTCCTTTCCTTTTTAGGCAGTTTATTAACTAGTTTTGTGAGGCGCGCGAACTTCATTGCCTCCCACACTTCTTCTTCTACTGCACCAAATTTGGAGAACGCGATATTATTGTAAATCGTGTCATCGAAAAGCACTGCTTCTTGCGGAACAATGCTCATTTCTGAGCGCAAACCCTCCTTCTTAAAATCTCGAATGTTCTGGCCGTCAATCAGGATTTTTCCGGAATTCACGTCGTACAAACGGTACAATAGTTTGATTAATGTGGATTTACCGCAACCCGAGCGACCCACCAGCGCCACTTTTTCGTTAGTGTTGATTTTCAAGTCAAAGTTCTTGAACAGTTTTTCTTTCTTTCCTGGGTAAACGAACGACACGTTTTTGAACTCGATAGTGGCTTCTTTTATCTCAAGTTCTTTTGCGCCGGGTTTGTCTTTGACCTCGTTTTCGATTTTAGCGTATTTGAAAAGGGATTCGAAGTTAGCCATTAACCTGTAAAACCTTCTGACTCCGTGAACGAACCCGAATAAAGGTCCTACCAATCCTACGAACACAGTGTAAATGAAAACTAGCGTTCCGATTGTGATGTTGCCTGCAAGGAAATCCATTAACGGAAAGTAAAGCAAGAGAATTGTTCCTATTCCAACTATCAAAACCTGGCCCGCGTCCAAGAAACGATAATAATCCCAATGTTTTAGTGTAGTGTTTTTGCTCGCCTCACTTAATTCTTTGAACCTGTCTTTGATTCTGGGTTCTTTGCCAAAATATTTTATTGAATCAATGTTCGTGAAAAAGTCGCTAATATTGGCTTTTTCAACGTCTTCAGCGTCGTTCGCTAGTATGCTGTACGGCTCCTGTTTTCTCTGGATGAAAAGACTGTAAGATATGAAAGCGATTATCAGGCCGAAAACGGTTAGCGCTGAAACCCAGTTAAAATACATTAGGGATGCTCCAGCGACCAGGATTTCAAATAATAGTGGCGCGAAGTTGAAGAAAATCACGTCTGTCATGCCTTCAATTGAGCCGCCTCCACGGATTAGCTTGGAGATTAAGGAACCTGTCTTAGTTGAAGTGTGAAACCTGTAAGACAATCCAATCAAGTGGTTGAAGAATTTTCTTTTCAAATCAGCGATAAGGTTGCCGTCCAACCTGTTAAGAATGTGAATGCTGGCAAACTTGATTAAGCCTCTTAACAAGTTTATCGAGACGAAAACGACTGCCACGATTATTAACGTGTCAACGAACGCTTGGATAGGAATCGTTTCATTCGAAAGCCCGGTTCCACTATCAATTATTACCTTGAACAAAAATTTGTCAGCAATGTTCGCTGTCCTGCCCACCAAGACTAAAAACATTAGCAGGACGAATATTTTTTTGTACTTGCTCAATAGTTCTACGTAAATCTTCCAATTGTACTTGAAATCAATCTTTTTACGGTCCATCACAGCCATTTTTTTTTTATTTCTAAGTTAATTTTAAATACGTTAATAAATAAGTTTACTATGCATGACTCGTGAAGACGTGATTGAACCAGTTCTAAAAGATTACGATGACTACGAAGAAGAAGAAGAGGAAAATACGCGCACGTAGAAATAATAGTGGAAATGGCAAGAAGTAATTTACTACTTAATAGAGACAATAAAACCGAAAGATTTAAATCGTATCAAATAAATAAACACTATTATGCAATTTCCAAAATATGAAAAGCCACTTGAAAGTATATTAAAAGGGGGATATGATCTTTTTTCAAATACTAAGGCAGTTAATACTCTAAGTAATGAACCTCCTTCTAGATTAAATTCAGAGTATTTTGGTAGAGATGGAAATTCAACAAAAGAGCTTTCAGGGATTTATGCAAGAGTAATGAAAGAACTTCAACAAGTTTCTTCATCTACTGAAGTATTTGGTGTATATGTAGTTGGTTCTCATGCGATTGGCAATTTTCACGATAACAGTGATTTAGATATTTATATACACGCAAAAGTTGGTTTTGGACAAGGCATTAAAATTGCAGATGAATTGTCAGATAGAATAAATAGATTATCTAAACAGTATCCATTATTAGAGCAACAGGGAATAAATCCAAATCAAGTTGATGAGGAATTATTAGAATTATTAAAATCTAAAGGATTACTAGAAGAAGGAGAAAAACCCAGTTTAATAAAAATAATGGATAGGCTTGGTCTTATCCGAAAAAGAGACATGATTGATACTATCGTTGGTGGTGGAAAACCATGGGGCATTTGCTACGATCTCCAAAATGGAGAATGGACCAAGTTCAAAGACGGTGACAAAAAACATCAAGGTCCCATATCAGAATTCTTTCAGCATGGCTTTTAATTAGATTATCATTTCTTGCCCTTTATTTCTTTACTTGAAGGCTCGCCTCTTCAAAAGAAGATTTTATAAAGAAATTTATATAACTGTTTATTATGACTGCTCGTTATCATAAAGCAAAATCAAAAAAACAAAATTCTGGTTATGAGAGAGAAACTTTCTTAATTTCTCAGATGTCTTTCTTCAGAAACAGATTAAATTATTATGGAGAAGATTATTCCTATGGCTTTTTATAAAAAAAAATAAATCAGAATTTGAAAAAAATGATTAGAACAATTTTAAAAATGATTTAGAAAACGAATTCAATGTTTTTTTAAACAAGTTTAAACTTAATGATTCTTTGATGAAAACTTTGTTCGTTGAAGCCAGAGACAAAACCGATTACGCGTTTATTGTTAAAAAGCACTTAAACAAGATTAAAGAAAAAAAGTTGGGACTGGTTTGCACTGTTCAGCACTTAACTGAAGTCGGAAAGGTTAAGAAAATTCTTGAGAACGCTGGCAAAAAAGTTTCCACAGCGAAAGGTAAGAAAACTGTTTACGAGTGCCAGGTATTGGGTTGCGACGTTATTGCAGGTGAAAAAACCAAGAGAAGCGTGAGCGCTTTCGTTTACTTGGGTGGGGGGGAGTTCCATCCGTTAATGCTTGCGGAAAAAACTGGTCGTAAAGTGTACTGTCTGCGCCCTTCGGGAAGACTGGACGTGATTTGTCAAGAAAAAGTTAGGGTTTGGGTGAAGAAAAAAATGCTTGTGGCAGCGAAAGCAAGCAAGGAACACGTATTTGGAGTGCTCGTGTCCACCAAGAAAGGCCAGCAAGCCATGAGAAAAGCGGAGAGCATTGTTAAAAAACTTCGGAGTACTGGTAGGCAGGCTTTCGTGTTCGTTGGCGACGAGCTAAGCCCTCGTTTCCTGAACGATTTTTCGGGTGTTGGAGCGTGGATTAACACTGCCTGTCCCAGAATAGTTGAAGATTTTGCGAGTTATGACCAGCCAATAACTAATTGGGAGTACTTCAAGAAGTTCTTATGAGTTTTATCTGCTTTTTTTTATTCTATCTTCCCGCCGCCAAGGCAAACCTCTTCCTTGTAAAGAACGCAGAATTGGCCTGGAGTGACGGCGTGCTGAGGTTCCTTGAACACAAGTTCATAACCTTTTTTTAAAGGTGTTAATTCTGCTTCTCCAGGTTCGTGCCTGTGCCTTATCTTCGCCTTAACCTTAACTGTTTGGGTTGGCGCGTGACCGGAAACGAAATCGATTTTTTTCATGAAAACTTTTTTTCGGAAAGTATCGTTTAGTTTATCGGTTACGACGAGCTCGTTCCTCTCAACATTTTTTCTGATAACATGGTACTCTTTTTGCAGTCTCAAACCTTTTTTTTGGCCGATCGTGAAGAAGTGGAGGCCTTTGTGCTCGCCGAGAACTTTTTCGTTTTTGTCAACGATTTTTCCAGGTTTTTTTCCGATTTCTTTTTCCATGAATTTTGGCAGGGACTTGTTGGATATGAAACAGAAGTCCTGGCTCTCTTTTTTTTTGAGGAATATTTCGAAACCATGTTTTTCAGCGATTTCAAACACTTCCTTCTTGCTCAAATCAGCCAGAGGAAAGATTATGCGTGACAATTGTTCTTGGGTTAGTAGGGCTAGGCCGTAAGTCTGGTCTTTAAAATTGTCTTTCGGAATCATTAATGAGTGTTCCCCGGTTTTTTTGTTAAAAACTTTTTTTGCGTAGTGGCCGGTGGCCACGTATTTTATTTCGTGCTTGTCAGCCCACTCTAATAGTTTTGCGAACTTGTGGTAACGATTGCATATCATGCAGGGGTTGGGCGTCCTGCCTTTTTTGAGTTCGGATACAAAGTAGTCTATGACCTCTTTTTTGAAGCAGTCTTGAACGTTGTAAACGAAGTGAGGAACCCCAAATTTTTTGCAGACGTTTCTGGCAGTGTTCAATGATTCTTTGGTGCAGCACGCGTTTTCGCGCAACTGGTTGTCCTTGCTTTTCCAGACTGGAAGTTTAAGTGAAACCCCTACTGGGTTGAAACCCTGTTTTTTCAGTAAAATCAGTGATATTGATGAATCAACTCCTCCTGACATTCCGACAACAATTTTTTCCACGGCTTAGAATTAGAAGACTGGATTGTTATAAAAATTCTCTTTTTATTCTTGTTCTTGGCTTATGGTTTTTGTCGAATAAAATATCTGTTCCTGTCCTGCCTGTTCTCTTTTTGTAATCATCAAATAAGTCCCAATAGTTCGTAATTATTTTTTTAGAAACATCTAATTCAAGTAGTTTAGCGACTTCAAATATTTTGTCTTCTTCCCCTTCAATTTCAACGAAAAAACCAAAAGGCAGTTCATCAACGCAAACATCAACTCCTTTTAAAGTCCATAACGACCTGTACTTTTCCATCACAAATTCTTTTACTAATCCTACTTTGTTAAGAATTTCACGCATTTTTTCGATGCTGTTTACGCGGAGCTCAATTTCTTCTCTTTCAAACACGTTTTCGTTCTTAACCTTTATCTTCATGGTTATAGTATCCTCAAACCCGGTTCTTAATCTTAAGAACAAACCTTTTTTTTCTAAACCTAATTCGCTGTTATCAAACCTTATTGTTCTTTGAAAAGCGTTTCCAACGTGTTTTGCACCAATCTTGCTTAAACGGTTGATGATATCCTCATAGTCAAGGATTTTAATTTTAATCTCTTTCTCATGATATTTACGACTCTCCATGCATCACTTTCAGAGATGATAATTCAATAAATAATTATGTGTAATCAGCGAACCCCCTCTCTTTCTTATTTTAGACAAATTTTATATTGTCTCGTTTAATTGTTTTAGGTTATGAGCGAGTTCAGTGATTACTCATTGGCAAAAAAGAGTTTTTGTTATGAAGCACTGGTTCAGTGCGAGGATCCTGAAGAGCTTCGCTCTTTTTTGAAAGATTGTTTCAATGATGGGGGCTTCCAAGTGAGCGTGGATAAAGTTGGGGAGAACGATGATGACCTTGTGCGCAGGCTTCTAAAATGGAAGGGGGTTAAAGTTTTTCATTCGCGAACCAAGATGGTTCAAAAGTTGCGGGGGCAAAAAGTTTTCATAAAATTGTCTCAAACATTTTTGTTGCTGTCTTTTATCCTGATGGCTTTGGCCAACATTTTTCATTCTTTGGTGTTTTCGGTGAGCGCTGTTTCCTTAATAATTTTATCAATTTTTTTCTTTTTTTACAAAAAGTCTTACGCGTCAACGGTTTGGGTGAAGACTAGCGGGATTTATTCTCCTGGGCGAAGCACGGGTTTCGCTAAAATTTTTGTGGCAGGCGAGTCCGCCGAGCCAGCAAGCCTTGAACCGTTATTGAACAAGATTTATCGGTTAGCGTTGTCGAAGTACGCTAGAATCTCTCCTTTGAAAGTCCCGTTGGTGGACGGCAGTGTTGAAAAGCTGGAGAAGGAGATAAGTGAAGTGAATGATGATTTGAGCTCTTTGAGCAAGAAGTTCAGGGATGGAGGGGTCGGCGAGAAGGTTTTTGACGATGAAAAGGAAGAGTTAAGAAGGAAGAGGGAGTGTTTGAAAGACTTGCAGGACTTAATATATTGAGAAACCCGAAAATTTCTTTCCTTTAACAAGGACTTTTACTGCTTCCGTAAAACAGATTAAGGGGTTTAGAATAAATAATGTTTTGTGAAGGGCCAAATATTTTCTATTAGAGAGATATTTTCTTTTCTAATAGGCATTTTATTGATTGCCAGCGTGTTCACTATTTTCACTCAACTGCTCAACGACCGCATAGTGGAATTCTCGTTGAAAGAGAATTTGAAGAACGTGGTTGAACAAGTGAGGTTGGGCGTCACCGAGTCAATGAGATTCGCGGAGGAAGGTGGTGAAGAGCTTAACTCGACTTATAAGGTTGAGCTTCCCAAAAGATTGGTTGATTACTCTTATTCTGTTAACGTTGTGGGCAACACTGTTTGCGCCAAAATCTTTGATTACGAAGAAGTGCTGACTAGTTGCGGGACCTTGAACTTACCGCCCGGCGCGTCTTCCAGCGGAACTTTTTTGTCAGGCACTAAGTTAAACATTGAGATAGAGAAAAGACCTGGCGTTTTTAATTTAGTTTTAACAAATGATTGATGTCCACGGGCATTCCCGCGCCCAGAAGAGTTAACGCCACCCACAGGACTGTAATGATTATCACCCATTTTATGATGGTTGCAATGAACTTCATCACTAAGTAGATTATGACTAAAAAAATCACTGCGAGTATGATTCCTGAAGTGTCGCTCAGGTCGAGCATGGATGTCAAGAACTGTTTCTGCAAGCCAAAGAATCCTGTATCGCCAGCAACTCCTGAGAAGCTTTTCACGAGATTGGTGATTGATTCCACGTTGTTTAATGAAGTCAGGTCAACTCCCATTACTTGTTGTATTAGAAGGAAGGGGAGGATTAGCAGGATCATTCCTTTTTTGGTCTTAACTTTTTTTATGCCTGAGTGGAGCCAGTCCCAAGCAAGCACTGGGAACAATATGAGTGTTAAGGTCAGCGCGATTCCAAAGATTTCCTGGCCAGAAAAGTTTTTTTCGATGAGCCCGAAGGTTAACAAAGTCATCAATAGTAAGAAGAGCAGGATTGCTATGATGGATTTGAAAAAAGTTTTAACATAGTTGTTCTTCGAGAATTTGCTGAACTCGTAGAAAAGAATCATGGAGTACCCGAGCAAGCCTATTCCAGATAAGTATGAGGCGGTGTTAAGCCCGAAACTTGGCAGAATCCAAGTTAACGCGAGCAGTCCTGCGCAAACAAAGGCTAAGACTTGAACAGACCTCTTCAAGTTCTCTCTATCCGAATAATGCACCCTGACGTGCAAGGAAACCATTGTTTCAAAAGAAAGGAATCTAAAAGTTATATATTTTGCCCTGTGAAAAACTTGTACTTATCCTTATTTTCTAGTTCGAGGATTATTCTTTTAACTATTGCTTCCTTCGGGTCGGGCATTAACTCCACTCTTTCTTTTATGTCTTCGAAGCTTTCGAAAGGCTCGTACTCTCTTTCCTCAACGATTTTCCACATGTGTTTTTTACCTATTCCTGGCAGGAGTTCCAGAGAATGTTGTCTGGTTGACACGGCTTGAGCGTGGTTATAGAATTCAACGAACTTTTTTTCATCCTCTTCGACGAGCTTCCTTATCACGAACCGAAGTTCTTCTTGAGCGGTGTTCGTGAGCCTTGCCAAGTCTACTTTGCCAATAATGTGATGTATCTTGTCCCTTTTCTCATGACCCAAGTAAACCTTATCATGTGGTTTCAAGAACACTTCTTTTTTAGGAGCTACTTCTAAGAGAGTGAAGTGGTTTAGTCCCAGCACTTGAGCTACTGGCGAACCTCTTCCTTCCAATGCGTGCCCGTGTGCCAGAAAGTCTAGCACGATAGCGTGTTCTTCTCTTTCCATTTTCGTCACTTCTTTTTTTTATGAGCATAAGGTTTCACAATCTTAAAAATCTCTTCCAAGTCCTCTTTCTTTGGAGGTAATGTGGCGCCGGCGAACAGGGACTTCAGTTCTTCCTCATTCTTTGGTAGCAAGTCAATTATTTTAACTATTCCTTCGCTTTTAAGCCGTCTGTTGTCCAGGCCTTCCAACTCTTTCTTAAGTTTTTGAGCCTCTGTTTTTGTGAGGTTGACAGTGGATTTGATGGTTTCAATAGCCATTTTTTGTTCGTAGCTAAGGTTTTTCGCAGCCACTTTTGACAATAATCCTTTGGATTCTGCTGATGTTATTGGTGTTTTATTAATGATTTCCATTTCGTTTTTATCCTAATTTTTTTAGGTGAACCGGGGATATCACAAGTTTTTTGTTTGTTTTACCCAGTATTTGCACGACGTAAGTTCTTTTCTTGGCTTCAATCATTTTAACTACTTTGCCGAAAAACCTTCTGTGCGGAATGGTTTTTTGGTGGGCTGGCTCTGGTTTTATCACTAGTTTGTCGCCTTCTTTGAATTCTTGGAGGAAAGAGCTAATATTGATTTTTCCTCTTCTCCGAATTTTTTTTTTGAGGCGTTTTCTCGTGTCGTTTCTCGGTCCTTTTGAGCGCGTAACCATTTTTTTTTTTTAATTATTCCTTTAACTAGTTCTATCTACTTTTATCTTTTTAAGAACATTTCACTTGTTTAAAAACATTGCCTTTCCTCTTCTTTTTTTTTCTTTGGGCTTCAAGGAAAAAAGAAAGGAACTGCAACCCAGCGAAACCATTAGATCAAAGAAGAGTGCGAATCTTTTTCTCTCCAAAAAATCACTTTTTTGAATACGTGACGTATTCAATAATTAATGTACAAATGGGGAATAACATGCTTAAAACAATGTTTGTGTCTATCCCTATGTTTGTTGTTCGCAAAACAAAAAAGATAATTAATCCTAACGTAATTGCTTGCAAAACCCCAAATATATAAAATATGTTTTTGTTTGTCATTTTTTCAATCTCTCTACAATAAGGAGGGATTTTATTTTCGCCCCATAACATAAGAATAGAGTTTCAACATCAGGAATTATTGACACGACTTCTCCTTTCAAATTATTCAAAAATTGCTCTAATTTCTGTGTGTCACCCGACATCTTGACGTTTAATCGATGTATTCGATATCTCATTTAAATCCTCACCTTATTTTTTTTTTCTTTCTACAATATAATCATTTCTCTTTTAAAGTCTTTTTTGTGATTTTTGTTCCGAATGTTTAAGAATGAAAAAGAAAGGAACGCTCTCAAAAACATAGAGTTATAGAGTTAGGGAATTCATGCATAAAGACAAAAATATGTTTGAATCAACCTCGAAGAAATGAGGTTTTAAAAACCAACAGCTTTTTAATACGATTTCTTCTTTTTGGTTTTCATGGCTTATGTTAGCGGAAAAGATGTTAAACGTTTTCGTGACGGGTTAGAGATAGTTTTAGAAGACAGTCAAACGAGGATTAGTCACGTGAACGAGTTAAGATTGATTTTTGACGAGAAAGCTCAAAGCCAAGTCGACCTATCAGATAAAGTAATGACTGAAAGTGACTTTGCTTTTGACAGGAAGTGTAGGGAAAACCGCATCAAGAATTATTTATCCAGACAAGGAGTTATGGGCGTTAGTGCGACCAGAATAATGAAGGATAATGATGGAAATTTTTTTTTATCCCTAGATTGCTTTTATGATAACACGGAAAATGTTTGGTACGCTAAACTTGAAGAAAACGTTCTGAAAATTTTCAAGCTTTAGTCTGGGCTTGTTTTTTCTGGCATTCACTGCACATCCACGTTATTTTTCCTTTCTTTTTTATGGGAGTGCCTTTGACTTTGTCGAGGAAAGAGGTTTTTAGTTTTTTTTTGCACTTCACGCATTTCTTGCTCATAATCTCATCCCCATTCTTTTCATCAGTTTTTGCATTTTCTTCTCGCTCCCAAACTTTTTGAAAACGTTTCTGGCCTGCTTGTAGCGTTTCAAAAGATCCCGAACATCCTTTACATTCGTGCCAGAGCCTTTCGCTATTCGCTCAACCCGCTCTCTTCCAATGATTCCAGGGTCTTCTAATTCTTTTTTGGTCATGGAGTTCATTATGTGCTTGAACTTTTTGAGTTGTTCTTCCTGAACTTGCATAAAGTTGTCCGGTAACTTAACTTTTCCCATGCCTGGAATCATGTCCATGACTTTTCCTAATGGCCCCATCTTGCCAATGGATTCCAGTTGGTCGTACAGGTCGATGAGATCGAATTTTCCGCTCATCATTTTTTTAGCGGTTTCTTCAACGTCTTCGGACATGACTTCTTTAGCTTTTTCCAGCAGGGATTCTAGGTCCCCCATGCCTAAGAGGCGGGACACGAATCTTTTGGGTTCGAACTCTTCCAGGTCATCAACCCTTTCGCCTACGCCAATGAATTTGACAGGGGATTTAGTGACTGCGCAAGCGCTTAACGCGCCACCTCCTTTAGTTGTGGAGTCAAGTTTGGTTATTATGATTCCAGTGATTTTTAATTCGTCGTGGAATTTTTGTGCTTGTTCCATGGCTTGCTGCCCGATGTCTCCTGAAAGGACGAGCAGGGTTTCGTTCGGCTTGACTTTTTTGTTTATGTTTTTGATTTCCTTGGTCAACTGTTTGTCGAGCGCGTCTCGGCCCGCGGTGTCAACAATCACTAAATCGTATTTTTTGAGGTCTTTTTCAAATTTTTTCAAGATTTTTTCAGGTTTTTTTTCTTTCGGGTCGCCGAACACTGGCACGTTTACTTTTTTTCCGAGCTGTTCTAATTGTTCGTACGCGGCTGGCCTCCAAGTATCCGTTTGGATTAGAGCGATTTTGTAACCTCTTTTGGAGAAGAACTTTGCTATTTTTCCTGCGGTCGTGGTTTTTCCGCTTCCGAACAGTCCTAAGAGCATTATTTTGAAAGGTTTTTTGATTTGAATCTTGTGACCTTCGCCTCCGACCAAGTTAACGATTTCGTCGTAAAGAACTGTGATAAGTTGTTCTTTCATGGTTATGCCTGCTGGCAGGTCCTTGCGCAAGACTTTGTCTTTGATGTTCTTGCTCATCTTAAACACGAGTTCTACGTTAACGTCACTGGACAAGAGGGTTCTCTGAAGCTCTTTTACAATGCTTTCTACTGCTTTCTTGTCCACTAATGGCATTCCCATGATTTTTTTCAGGCTTTTTTTCAGGCCTGAACCAAAATTGTTCGACATTTTATTACCTTTCAAGAGTATTTTTCTTGTTTTTTAAAATGTTTGTGATAAGGCTTATTAAAAATTATCTTTTTATTTTATTAACGTGTTTTTTTCATGAAAGCATCCAAAAAAAATTTATGCATTGTTCTTGGGATATTTTTAACCTTGGGTTGTTGGATTGTTTATGGATTATTCTTTGCCACTAACGCGCAGAGCATTTACCTCGTGTTTCAGCCAAGAACAACTGAACGTTTCGCGGAATTGGAGCTGGTTTGCAACTTGTTCACTCCTGCGAGCAGGAGTATCGGTATATACGGGGGGGATTTAGGTGCAAGTTTTTTACACGACAACAAAATTTTTTTTACGCTCGGAGACGTTTCTGGACCTCTTCCTCTAGGAAGGTTAAACTCTCAGATAAGTGATAATCGTCACTCTAACGCTATCGGCTCCACAGGCTTGAAAGATTTTAATTGCTCTTCAATTAATTGGATTACTGACGGGAACGGCGAGTTTTTGGAGATTATAAAGTCAAAAAGGGCTTTCAAAGATGCTTCGACTGTTCCGACAGGGGGGGTTAGCCTGAACGGCACGATTTATTTATTCATGATGCGGATGCATGATTGGTTGCAAAAACCCGCGGAAGCAGAGTCTGTTTTGTTAAAATCGTTGGATGATGGGTTGAGTTTTGTCGAAGTGGTTTTCCCTAACAATTCTTTTAGCTCAAGGTTCGTTAACGTGGCGCCTATACTGTTTGACGGAGAAGTTTACTTGTTTGGTTCAGGAGATTTCAGGAAGTCCCCGATTTATTTGGCAAAAGTTAATTCTTCAAGTATAGAGGATTTAAAGAGTTACCAGTTCTTTGACGGTGTTTCTTGGAAAGGTAGTGTAAGTGAAGCAGCGCCTTTGATTGACGGAATGGTTGGCGAATTCTCTGTTCAAAAAGTGGGTGAAGAATTGTTCATGTTGTATGTGGATTATTCAAATGATTTTATAGTTTTAAGAAGGGCTTCCTCTCCAGAGGGTCCTTGGTCTAATCCTAAAAAAGTTATGAGTGCTTTTAGTGTTTTTAGCTGGGGAGAAACCGTGTTCGGGAATTATTATGCGCCTTACATTGTTCCTGGAGTCTCTAATCAGTTAACTGTTTATTTTACTGTTTCTTTGTGGTGGCCTTACACAGTGAACTTGTTAAAATTGGATTTGGGAAACGAAACTCTTAAAACCTAAAGATATGTTTCTTTTTTTTATGAATGAAGAAGTTTTAGCTTGGAAAGTTATTCAAAACGAGTTAGTCAGGGATTATTTTGAAGCTGAAAGGATTTCATTGGACTGGCTAGGAGATATTAATTATTTGAGATTAGATGACAAAAAAAGGGTAGTCGTTGACGTGGACTCCATTGAATGGACTGAAAAAAGTGTTAGAGAGATTCTTGACTCGCCAACAGGGCTCGACGTTTTCTTATTCTGCATGGAAAACAGTGATTCATGGGAAACCCTATGTGTGAAAGGGGTTTCCAGTGTTATGAAAAAACTGGATTTTGAAAAAATTAAATTAAACTTTTTTGATTCAGAGGACCGCGTTCTTCAACGGCGTCTTACGAAAATGAATTACGTGGACTTGTTATCGCAAGCTTGTAACGGAAAGTATTTTTCAACAAATCTTGGAAGAACGTTTTATGATATGATCAAAACCAAGAGTTTTTAAACTACGTACTGGTTTTTATTTTTGTAATGGAACTTGATTTAAAAAACTCCGAGCCTTGCATGTTTTACGATGAAAGGATTAAAAAGTGTTCTATAAGCGATTTCGGTACTGTCAAGAAAGTCATTCCTGAGATTGTTGACTTGGTTAGTGTTTTGAAAGAAAAGGTTGACGCGACTGGCAAAAGCAGGGCAAAAGTCATTGCTGAAATAGAGGGTTTGATTGAAGAAGGGCTTGACAACGAGCTGCGTGATGATTTGATGAACATTCCTGACTCTTGCTCATGCCTTAACAAGGTCGAAAATGGTTTTTTCTGCTTTAAATATGGTTTAAAATTCAAACCTGGCTACGAAAAAGCGATTGATTTTATGAGGTTTTGGGGTCACGAACAAGGTTGTTTGTGTTATATTGGATTGCTTGTTGACGAGAATTATTAGACTTTTTTGGGGTGAGAGGGTTTATTTTTAAAGGTTTATTTTTTTCATGACTTTGTTCTTGTCAAAGGTTTCGAAGTCTTCGTATCTTTGCCCAGTGCCCAAGTAGTGGATTGGCTTGTTTATCACTTCAGATACGGATATCACGACTCCTCCTTTGCGGTCAACGTCGCTCTTCGCGATTATTATCCCGTCAACCCCCACTCCTTGTTCGAACGTTTTGGCTTGCTGTATCGCGTCGTTCCCTGTCAGCGCGTCTATGACCAGGAAAGTGAAGTCCGGCTTGCAAACGCGCTTCACTTTTTTTAATTCATCCATCAAGTTCACGTTCGCGTAGCTTCTGCCAGCAGTGTCTATTAGGACTGCGTCAATGCCTTTGCTCTCAGCGTGTTTTATCGCGTCAAAACCTACTGCTGCAGGGTCTGAACCGTAATCGTGTTTTATCATGCGCGTCTTTAATTTTTCGGCGTGCTCTGCTAATTGTTGTATGGCTGCTGCGCGGAACGTGTCGCTAGCCGCCCACACTGCAGTAATCTTTTTTTGGTTGAGGCGTTTTGAGAATTTGGCTAGGTTGGTGGTTTTGCCGACCCCGTTGACTCCGACGAACATGAAGACAAATGGTTTTTTCGTTTTCATTGTTTTGAAGAGTTTTTGCTCGTTTCCTTCAATCATTGCTTCCCGAATGGTTCTGGAGAGCGTGGTCTTGATT
>JAAOXT010000008.1 GCA_018221045.1 Nanobdellota archaeon
TCGTTCCAGACTTCTTCCAACCTTTTGACAATTCCATGAGCTTCCTCAGGGGTATTGTGCTCCATAACGTACAAGTACAATCCCTCCCAAGGCCTATCCCCCCCCGAATACTCTTTATAAGCAATCATGTCATCCACAGTCCTAACCTGAAGCATGTCCGAATCCCCCACATAATAAAAATCTTTGTCAGACGTGTTTATAATATCATGAATTCTGTGCGCTGCCCCCGAACTTTTCCCGTTCACCGTAAAACCCACAACAGCTGTTTCAGGCATGCATTGCAACTCAAACTTATCGGAGTCATCAATCAACTCTGCTGCAAGTCTTGTTGTTTCCCATAAACCTTCTTTTTTAGCTCTCATCCCCTCAATTCCATGTTTTAGGTAATAAGCCCACGTTGAGAACGCTGCGTAACCACACCTAGAAGTGCTAACAGTGCTAGTTGCATTAGTTCTATGTTTTACACCTTCCTCAAGCGCTCCATTCAATAATTCCACAGATAAATAACCAGCAGCAACATCGGATAAACATTGATCATTATCTGTTCTATAAAGAAGCATTCCCGCAGGGTAAGGGATTCCATTCTTATGCGGGTCCACGATTATTGACCTGACATCAGATACTAAGAAATCCCAATCAGGCATTCTTTTACCATAATTTGGGCTATCTTTCATCAATGCAGCGAACAAGTACTGACCCGCAGCATCAACAATCAACGGAACGGGTTCATCTCCTGTTCCAAGTACCTTTGCAGTTACATCACTAATCTCTCTGACATCGGGGATTATTCCTCTACCCACGTCCCCCACAGTTGCGAAACTCATTGCAACCCCTTCATCTCTTTTAAGGATTCCTTCAAGCTGGGCTTTAAGCGAATCCATATCAGGGTGCCAATTTTCATCTAAACCATAATAGACAACATTGTTAGTACCAATCCCAAGTATATCCGCAGATTTCTCAACACTAAAATGATTCCCTATATGCGTTAATACCACCGGTTTTTTTGTTATTTTTTTTCTTAGCAAAGCGTTGAAAAAACCTTGTTTAGGAACAGATAAAGCATTAAAAAGACCTTCCTCTCGAATAGACCTTCCTACATCCGAGTCTGCAAGAGGATTGAAGTAAAGGTTTCTGTAAGCCCACATAGCAGTAAGTATGGATTCAGACCCTCCACTCAACAAAAAACCTCCTGTTTTTTCTGGTTGAGGATGGTTTAACAATGCTGAAGTCATCTCAATCACATCCCTTTCGACTTCATAAGCACCTAAGAACATGTGCGGGTCAACAAGATTCGGGTTCGCTTTTCTCGCAGCTAAAGCCATTATCTCAAGAGCAAAATCATCAACGGCTGTTCCAGGTTTAGCTATTGAAGTTCCCGGCTTAGAAACGTCTTCATTTGGAGAATAAACTGCTGACATTCTTCTTAATTGCACATCAACAGATTTTCTAATAATTTCCTCATCAAGCCCCTTTAACGGAACTTCTCTGTCAGTTATTTTTCGTTGTGGAAATCCTTTTACTCTAAAATCCAATCTTTTTTTAGTATCCCCCATTTTTCTCCCCTCATTTTTTTAAAGATGAATTATTACATTTTTAAACTTTCCGATTTTCTAGAGATAAAATTTAATCTTAATAGCTTTAACGTCTTCGGGAGCACGGTTCTTCCAGTAGTTGGATGCAGTTTGCTCTTAAACTAATAAGAACTCTGAAAACTGTTAGATTGGGATAAAAAAGTTAAGATAAAAAACTTAACAAAAGAACAAAACTTTAAAAAGCAAAGAAATCACTGGATTGAGAACAAAAAAAACAAAGGTGAAAAATAATAAATGCCAATCATAGGAAAAGGTTTCAAAGAAATCACTGCAAAAAGATTCGACCTTGAAGGCGAAATAAAACTAGGCCACAACGAGAACAAAATAAATCTAACAAACATAAAAGAAACAAGAATCGACGCAGGAATAACAGGCAAAATACTAGAAATCGAATACGAATTCAAAGTAGACTACCTACTTGAAAAACCCAAAAACGGAAAACTAGGAGAAATAACCATAAAAGGCTCAATAACCTACCACGACGAAGACAAAGTCATGGATAAAATACTAAAAGAATGGAAGAAAAACAAAAAAATAAACGAGGCTTTCATGAAAGAAGTATTAGGCAGAGCACTATACCTATCCCAAATAGAAGCGATAAACCAATCCACAAAAGTATTACTGCCACCTCCAGTGCCAATACCCGCGTTAAGAACTTCCAAAGAAGAAGATAAAAAGTAAAGAAGAAAACTATTTTTTTATTGCACCCTTAGGGTCTACATTATCTTCTTCAAAAAATTCTTTTCTCAAACGAAAAATCTTCCTAGCCTCATCAAACATTTCCGGAATAATCCTTATCGGCCGAATCCTCAAAAACTTCTGAAGCTCCTGCTCATCAGTAATCAAATCCTCAATATAAGGCTCCAAATAATTATTAACATAAAAAGAAACAGTGCTCTTAGGAAGCTTAGTCTCACGAGAAATCTTACGCACCCAAGTCCACCCATCAGCGCTTAAAATAGCGTTTAGAACACGTCTAGCAATCTTGATGTCTACCCCAACACCACGCATACCCAGTATTGGACAACGTACAATTATAAACCTTCTCAACAACCAAAAATAATGCCCCACACCCATAAAACAAAATTATTAAAAAGTTCATTTTGACGTTATCCATAGAAAAAAAGGTCAAAAAACCAGTTATTTAATGAAACAACTTCAAAATGATTGATTCCTGATCTCACTTTTCCAACTTTTATAAAAACCAAATCTATCTTTCGCAAAAAAATAGGGGGGCGTATGCTTAACTCTCACTTTCACTAATTTCTACCCATTATACCACAATAAAGAAGAATAAATGCATTAAACTCTCATTTTTCGACTTTTTTGTTCAATTAGTCAATTTTAGCAGAGAACCCTCACTTTTGAAGTTTAACCCTAAAAAACACACTTTTTATTCACACAGAACCATACTTCCACCAGGACTTTTGAGGATCTATCTCTCACTTTTCAGATTCTAACAACTTTTTAAACCAAAAAATGATTGATTTAAAACATCCTTTGCACATATTGTTTTGAATAAATCATGTTTGCGTATACATGTTTGATTTGTTTGACTTGTTGTCTAATTTGTTTGATATGTTGTCTAACTGTTCAGACACTTGTCTGATTTGTTTGATAAGTTTGATTAGTTGTTGGAAGTGTTGTCCAATCTGTTTGAACAGTTGTATCAACAAATATATAAATGTTGGATGTGTTGGATACTCTTTATGGGACTTCTTGATAGGATTTTAGGCAGAACCAAGCAAAAAAGAAAACCGAAGAAGAAAAAAGTCAAGAAAAAGGCTAAAAAGAAGGTTCCAGAAGAGGTTTTGGAAACTGTTGAAACAGTTTCTGAAAAACCAGTTTTAAGCGATTTAAAGGATACAAAGGCGCTTTTGAAAAATTGGGACCAACAAGTTAAAACAATTCAAGACCATCCTTTATCCCAGGCTAAAATCATAAATACACAGCTTCTAGCGCGTTTAACAGAGGTTCTTAAGAGCATGGATGAGCGTCTGGAGCAGCTGGTGAAGCTTGACGAAATCTTGGATTTATTGAATAAGAGCAAGGAGGAGATCGCGGATAAAGGAGTAATCTCGGAGAACTTGGATAAGGCGATAAGACAGTTGCAACTCATATCGATTAAGGACAAAGAAGTCATAGAGGTCCTTCAAAAGAAAGGAAAGCTGACAGCTGATCAAATGTCTAATGAGATAAAGGTTACAAGGAGCACATGCAGTTCCAGGTTGAATCGATTGTATACGTTGGGCCTTTTGGATAAGGAAGCAGTTGGAAAACGCATTTTTTACAAAATAAAAAAGGACTAAAACTTTTAGTTTTTTATAACAAGTTTTATTGGGTTAAAGTGGCTCTACAAGCCCCTGTTTTCACCGTTTAATATAGGTTCCATATACTCTAAAAACGATGTTTTTTAGGGTTATGGCCCATTTGGACCAAATGGCCTAGTCCAATGAGTCCGGAATGAAAAAACGCTGCTTTTGAATGCTTCCATGGTGTAATACTGGTTGTGTCAGAGGGGTATATATATGTCTTATTTTTTTGAGATTTTCCAGTTTCTGCAGGCCCACTTTGAAGTATATATTTTATGGTAGAATAAGCAGAATCTCATTTTTATGAGATATTCTCACTTTTTTGAGAGCTTATATATCGAATAAACTCGTCTCATTTTAAACTTAAAAATAGTGTCTTGGCGTAATATAGCCTAAATTGTGTAGATATGTGCTTCTAGAAGCTTTTTGTTTTGGTTCTTCGGGTTTAGTTAAATCGTGCATAAGAAGTAAGGGTGTCTGAGTCTTGAATTAAAGTTCTTAGGTTTTTAGGTACAAGTCTTATAAATTCATTCTGTTGATGTTTTTAATCGAATGTTATGTTTAGACTGTTCGGACCAGATTGAAAATTTTAGTTTCTTACCTAACGGAATTTTTTTGTATAAAAACGTGAAAAAGTAAGTCTTAAAAATATGAGATTATAGTAATATGTTATGTTTGAGTGGGCAGCTGTTCGGGGAGGCATGGAGATTGAGAAATTGTTGAGAATGCTTGTTGGCAAGCAGAGCAATTTGGCTTTAACCATACTTGTTTACGCTAAAAAAGCAGGTCCTGAGGGCTTCGTGTTCGCAGAATTGCTGGACGAGTTCGTAAATTTGATGGATAAGCCACCCTCTCGAGCTACGAGTTATAGGATTGCTCTTAAAATGCGCAGAATTGGTTTGCTTTCTTATTCTTATGGGCGCTGGTTTATCAGTGATGAGTACGCTAACGCTTGCAAAAGGGTTTATAATCTTTGGAAGGAGTGGAGAAAGTCTTAGTCTTTTAGGAAAGCTTTGTTTGATCGTCCCCTGAATCCGGTTCCTGTTTGTTCTAGCTTAATGAATCCTCTTTTGTCCAGTTGGGAGAGGTATCTGCGAAAGCTTCTTTCACTGAGCGTTCCTCCAGAATCTGTGTATTTTTGGAAAAGGTTTCCGGTTATCATGCCTTCATTTTTTTTAATGGTCTCAACCACTTTTTTCTCTTCTTCTTTCAGGTTGCTCAGCGAACTTCTTATTTTTAAGTTCTCCATTTTTTTTATTGCTTCTTCCATGTGCTCCAACCCGATGTAGTCAGAGTTCTTTTTTTCAGCAATCCTGCCTGATTCTCGCATAAGGCTTAAACCCACTCGGATGTCTCCTTTCTCTGAAGTGATTTCGCTTATCGTGATAAGCACTTCTGGCCTAACAACTCCAGGGACAAAAGAGTATTTTGCACGTTCTTTTAATATTTCTAGAATCTGGTTTTCAGTGTAGGCAGAGAATTTTAGGTGTTGAAGTGAGAGTCTTGAGCGAATCCTATCTTCTAAGCGGAGGATTACGTTCTTGTTGTTAGTTATCATTATTATGGAGCTTCGCGATTCCAGAGCTTCGAATAAAGGGTATAAAAAAGACATGTCCTGCACTTTGTCGAACTCGTCAAAAGCGAGTACTATTGATTTATCGTTTTCTACTTTTTTGATTATGTTTTTCAATAAGTAATCACTGCCTTTACCTCCGAAGAAGAGGATGCCGAGTTTTTTTGCGATCGCTGAGTAAACGCTATGTTTTGAAGGTGTGCTCCAGCAATTGACGTATACTGGCATGATTTTTGAACTGAATTCAGGTATTTTGCTGAACAAGTATTTGATACAAGTGGTTTTACCAATTCCTGGAGGGCCGTAAATCAGGATGTTAGAACCGGACCTGTCTTTGGCGAGGGGAGCGATTGACGCAGCTATTTCTTCTTGTTCGGAATCCCTGTGAAGAATGTTGTCTGGCAAGTAGTTAAAGTCTAGAACGTATTCGTTATTGAATATTGGTTTTTCCGAGTCAAGGAATTTGTCGTAGATTGTTGTCATAATTTTTCACTGATTTATGGAATATTGGCCAACTACATGGATTATATTTAAGCTTTGTTAAATACATTACTGTTCCAAGGTGATTAAATAAAATGGAAAACTTAACTTCAATGGAAATCAGCAAACTACCTTTGTTAAACGTTGTTGCGTTAATTAATTTTTTTCAGACCCAAAATTTCGGGGCGTTCCTCGAATCCTCTAAGGGGGGAGTGTTTCTAAGCGTTTTAGACAAGTCGCCTACACCAGAATGGCTCTCAGCGTAGAGCCATTCAATTCACTTACCCTTTTTTATTTTAAGGAAGTAAAAATGAATGCGACTTCGCGGTTAAAGGAAAAATGACTTCAGTTAATACATAGAAATCCTTAAAAAAAGACATGTTCATGACTAACTTAATGTGTAGCGAGTTTGAATATGTGAAGAGAATATTGAAAGGCACGTTAATCCTTGAAGGAGCGGACCCGAAGAAATGCGAGCAAGACACGGCAGGATTCAAACTGGCAAAAAACCAGCAAGGGTTCATTGGTTCTATTCTGAAAAAGTATTCTGAATGGTGGGGTAAAGATGGAGAAGAACTGTTCAAAGAGAAAAAAGAAATGATAGAGTTGATTCACGCCAACCCGGATAAGGATACAACCCAGGTTTGGGAAAGAGTTGATGAGATTGAAGGGATTGTTGAAGCTAAAATAAAAGAGTTCTTTAAAGGAGAGTACGACATAAAATAATTGTTTTACCGCACAGAAATCTTTAATTAACCAAACAGTCTCCCTAATTCTTATCATGCCAAGAATTTTTAAAAAAACGCATTTTTGGAAGGACAAAAGAACGTACCTTGATTTAAACGCGGACGAACCGAGGTTAGAAAAAGGTTTTCCAAAAGAAGGGGCGGTGACCTTGAAGATAGGGGATCAGGACGGTTTAAAAGCAGCGTTCAAAATGCAAGTTGATGAGGTTAGAGCGTTTAGAGACGTTCTCAACCTTTTTATTGAAAAACATGATAAGGAAATGTGCGAACTGCACTCCCAACAGTACTCAAATTATTCTCAAAGCCAAATGAGCAGTTCCGAACCAGTGAAGGAAGAAGTGCGGGAACCAGTTTTCTCACAGCAAGCTGAAACAAAGGAAGAGCCTGCAAAAAGTTTTGAGATGAAAGAACCTGAGAGCGAAGAACCACAAGTCTTTAGCTTTGGAGGAGACGACTCCGAAACCGAGAAAACTTCTGAAACCAAATCCGGTTTAACCCTTTTTGAGAAAAGCGAAGAAGAGAAAGATAAACCCGCGCTAAAACCTTATTATTAACTCTTGCGATAAGGAGAGTTAGGCCCTGTTTGTTTCCCGAAGTAATTTTTCTGTTGTCCGTATTGACGAGGTTGTTGACCGAGATTTCTGGATCTCTGTTGCATTTGAGTTATGTATAGGTCTTCTTGTGATAGGTCTTGACTGCCATAATCCTTTTTTCTTAGGATGAAGAAATATAGGATAGCACCTATCACGACCACGTAAATGCCGAAGAATATTGGGGGAATGAGTTGTAATTGGAACATGGTTCTTGCCTTATCTGTTTCTGACATTCCTACTCCAATTGTTTCTTGTAATTGGATAATTAGGTTCATAGCAGAAAAAATAACGTAGAATATGACTAATCCTGATACGAAAACCGCTGTAGCAGCGATCAATAAGTCAGAAGTGGCTACTTCGCGCATGTTCTCATAAATACTTTTATTAATTAATTAAATTTCCTATAAAGAGTAATAATGAGAACAGTTTCATCAGAAACACCTTTATCTGAAATAATGTTGCGCAGGTTTGAGAAACCATATTCGATGAGTGTTAGGAGCGCTGTCCGAAGATTTTGCGTGTCAATTGGCCTGCTCCAACCAGGCGATGGTCGGGACTCAATTGTTGACATCCTGCTCATGTTCCTGAAATCAAGAAAAGCAGGTCATTTCTTAGAAGTTGATGACATTCAAGACGGGCTTAAAAAGGATGACAAGAACATCGCTGTTTCAAATGTTCGTCGTCAAATAAAAAGGCTGAAACATTACACTCTGGTCGAGAAAAGACCTGAAGGTTATAGACTAACAGAGTTTGAAGGGTTGGGAGAATCCGTTGTTAGAATGGAAAAACTTTTCGTGCAACCTAGCTTAGATAGGATAAAAGAGTATGCTTCCTTAATAGATTCTCATTTCACTTTTTCAAAGGATTTGATAAGGTCTCTGAAATAAGTTGCAATTTCTTTTCCAGGTTTTGTCAGGCTTACCAGTTTCAACCTTCCTTTCTTCTCGAATTCCACTAAGCTTTTCTTTTTTAGTTCTTGCAATATTCGCACGGTATGAGAATAAGTGCAGTCAACCTCTTTAGCAAGTACTGAGGCATATTTATCGTTGTTTTTTAAGAGCTGGACCATTATAAGAACGGGTTTTACTCGTAAAAAAATGTCTTTGAGAGTCTTTTGATCGTTTTCCATTAAACTCAAAAAAACGTTTTTTGCTTTAAAAAAATATATATTCTATAGTATATATTTGAAAAACGTTTTTTCTTAGCTTGTTTTGAGTCATAGGGTTTATGCTCGTCCAATTTTTTTCTTTTAGTCTTATTTAATGGCTAATTTTATGTCAGAAGTCTTAACAGTTGTTCTTTTAGCGTGCTTGGCCACCCTTATTGCGGACTCGGATATTTCTATTCCAATGTCTTCTAAATGTTTTGTTAGTGCGGTGGCGGCTTCCTTGCTGACGCGCTCAACCCCTACTATTTTACCAACTTTTTTCAGTATTTTTTCGATGGGGGTTACGGGCAACCCGGTTTTTTTGACAACTTTCTTTTTTTTCATTCTTCATCCTTTTTGGAATACAGTGTCTTTTAAATCTTCTTTTTTTTGAATGCCTCGAAAAACTGTTAGGTAAAGAATTAGGAATGTCCCTGCCGGGATTTGAACCCGGCTCCCAACCTCCGCAAGGTTGAATCCTATCCAGGCTAGACTACAGGGACGATAAGGAGTAATTGTTTTAACACCGCTTTTTTAATATTTATTGTTTGTGGGAGAGGTATTCGAATAAGATTTTTGAGCACAAGTGAATCGTCGTAGGGTCCGTGTTGGCTTCCACTAGGTCGAACGCTTTGACTTTTTTTAGCACTGCGAGGGCTTGCACGAATTGGAGGGCTTCTCTGGAGGTTAGTCCGCAGGGTTCAGGCCACCCTGTGCCCGGGGCGAACGCCGGGTCCACGACGTCTATGTCGAATGATGCGTAAACGTTCTCGCAGCGAGATAATAGGTAGCGGACTGCTTCTATGGTTTCATCAACTCCTTCGTTGGCAACGTCTTTCATGGAGAAAACTTTGATTTTTGATTGTTCTATGAACCTTTTTTCTTGTTCAGTCCAGTTTCTTAACCCGATTAGGATTACGTTCCATGGTTTGACCAGGCCTTCGCTTATTATTCTTCTGAGCACGTCCTCGTAAGTCGGGAGTCCCGTGTCGTTCTCGCAGTCAGCGTGAGCGTCTAAGTAGACTAGTCCTACTTTGTTGAATCTTTTTGAAAAAGCTTTGAACAAGGGGTGTGTTATGGAGTGGTCGCCTCCAATGCTTGTGAGAAAACTTTTTTTCAGGATTTGATTTGCTTTGTTGAAAATTAGTTCGTGAGTTTTGGCAATCCCTTGACTGGACTGCTTGACTTCTTCCACTGAGAAAACAGGAGTTTTCCCGTTTTCCCCTAAGAAATAGTTCTTGAAGTCTTTGACTATTAGGTCTGGAGCGTCTTTTAACCCTTCCTTTTTTTTCAGGTTTCCTTGGTCGCATTTGACTTTAAGCAAGATCATTGTTACGTGTTTAGAATGAATGGTTTTTTAAAAGCTTTATTTTTTTTCGTCAACCATTTTTATTGCTTTAACAGGGCACTCGTTGGCGCAAATACCGCAACCCTTGCAATAATCGTAATCCGCGATGAATTTGCCTTTTTTGAACTCGTAAATGCATCCTTCAGGGCAGACCGCCCAGCAGTTTCCGCATCCACTGCATTTTTTAACGTCAAAAATGGGTCTGCGGTCCCTCCAACTTCCTGTCTTGTTATTCACTGAGCTTCCCGGTTTTTTGATTACCGCGCCTACATTGGTTTTCATTTTGATTCCTCGTAAATTTTTTTGACTAGTTCAACATTCATTTTGGCGATTTTACCGTCGTACTTGTCGTTGACGGCGCTGATAACCGACTTCAAACTTATAACTTTTGTTATGGCTGCGAACGCTGCTAGCAAGCCCGTGTTAACAATGGGTTTATGAAATATTTTAACTGCTTGGCTCGTGACGTCGATTGTTTTGACATCGTGTTTTAGCTTAAATTCTTCGGGTTCCCTGCGAGTATTGATTATGATTAAACCATTTTTTTTAAGCCCGTTAGTGATGTGCAAGCCGTTGAGTAAGGTTGGGTCAAGAACTAGCATGTAATCCGGAGTGTAGACTTGCGAACGAATTTTTATCTGCTTTTTGTCTAAGCGGGCGAACGAGGCGACTGGAGCGCCAGTCCTTTCAGTGCCAAAACTCGGGAAAGCCTGAACGTTGTAACCTTCTTTGAAAGCAGCCATGGCTAATAACTGCGAAGCAGTTACAGCGCCTTGACCTCCGCGTCCATGAATCCTTATTTCAATCATTGTGTAAGATTTAAAAAACTGAAGTTTTTTAATATTGCTATAAAGAATGGCATCGTTTCAGGATTCTCTAAAATTATTGGAAGAGTACGGAATAAGTTTTGCGCGAACCCAAATCATAACTTGCTTTGAAGAAACCAAGAATTTTGTGAGCAAGAACAATTTTCCAGTAGTCTTAAAAAAAATTCCTAAAAACCCTTCCGTTCATAAAAAGAGTTCTGGCCTCGTGATAACAAACATTGCTGGCAATAATGATTTGTCAAAAGCTTTTTTGAAATTAAGTTCTAAAAAAGTTGATGGAGAGTTAGTGATTCAAGAGCAAGTTAAAGGGGTTGAAACAATAATCGGGGTGAAAAAAGATCCTGTTTTCGGTGAAGTGATAATGTTTGGTTGTGGAGGGGTTTTCGCAGAACTTTTTGAGGACGTTAGTTTTCGCGTGTGCCCCTTATCTGTGAAGGATGCTGAAAGCATGATTCAGGAAGTTAAGGTTTTTGGAATTTTAAAAAAGGATAAAGCGGACGTTCAAGCCTTGAGAAAAACTTTGTTAAAAGTTTCTGAAATGGCCATGAAAGAAAAAATTATTGAAATGGATTTAAACCCTTTCATCGTGAACGAGTTCGGCGGGGTCGCGGTTGACGTTAGGATTATTTGAAAAAAGATTCTGGAACGTTTTTGATCATGTCGAAAACAGGGATTCCAGCGTTTTTCAGCAATTCTTTTGCTTTCTCAACTTTTTTTCCTCCGAGAAAACAAGCCACGACAGCTCCAAGATTTTTCTTGTTTTCTATGATTTTTTGCGCGGTTAGTGCTGGCTGGCTCATCGCTTGAGGCGTGAACAGGACGATTAGCGCGTCGTAGAAAATTTGTTTCGCTAGAGTTTTTAGGACGCGTTCAAAACTTTGAGCAGACGCGTCTCCCAAAACGTCTATGGGGTTGCCATGACTCCACGAACCAGGCAAGAACTTGTCAAGCTGTTCAATTACTTTTTTAGGCAGTTCAACAACCTGCATTCCTGAGATGGAGCAAGCGTCAGTCATTAAAACTCCAGCGCCTCCAGCGTTGGTTAGGACGACCACTCTTTTATCTTTGATTAACCCGTAACTCTCTATTACTTTGCTCGCGTTAAATAATTGTGTTAATGAATTGCATTCTTTTGCTCCGCACTGCTTGAACGCGCCTGAATAAATTTTGTGCGAGCCTGCTAGCGCGCCTGTATGGGATTTCGCGGCGTTCGCCCCGGCAAGTGATTTTCCGGCTTTAAGGATGAGAACAGGTTTTCTAGCTTTTTTGCAAGTTTCAATGAATTTTTTACCATTTTTTAAGGATTCCATGTACACGGCAATAACTTTTGTTTTATCGTCTTTGTCCAAGTAAGATATGATGTCTGAGACGCTTGTTTCAGTCATGTTACCTATTGAAACGAATTTTGAGAAACCACTACCTTCTTTTAAGAATTTGTCAAGAACCGCGACTCCTAACGCGCCGGACTGTGAAATAAATGAAATTCCTCCTTTTTTCGTCATGCCGTTGAAGAATGTTGAGTTAAAATTCTTCCAAGGATTAATCACTCCAAGACAGTTCGGGCCAATCATTCGCATGCCATAACTCTTGACTTTTTTTAGAACTTCTTTTTCTAAACTAGTGTTTCCTGTTTCGCCGAATCCAGCGCTGATGACAATAACGTTTTTAACGCGTTTTGCTCCGCAATCATCAATAACTTTTGGAATGGATTGCGCTGGGACAGCTATCACTGCTAAATCTATTTTATCTTTGATTTCGAGAAGGGATTTGTGAGCTCTTATTCCAAGAACTTCTCCGTCCTTTAAGTTGACTGGGAACGCTTTGACTTTTGAGAGGAGAAGGTTTTTCATCAGAGCGTTGCCCACTTTACCTTTTTTTCTAGAGGCCCCGATTAATGCAACGCTTCGTGGTTCAAAAAAGTTCTTTAAATCATGCATGGATTAATCTTTGGAGCAGGTATTAATTAAATTTTCTTGTTTGGAAGTGTTTGACAATGTCAGAATGGATTTCTTCTGGTTTTCTGATAACGTAAGCAATTTTGTCATCTAAATTGTCGAAGCGTTCGCTTAACTCCTCTAATGTTAAGGGTTTTCGCAGGTAAGTTTGGGTAAGACAAGGGAGGGTTATGAGAGATTCATCTTTTTTAGAGTTTATGTAAACCTCGTAAACGCGTTGTTGGAATGCCATGTCTTCTTCATGGATGTCTTTTTTTCTACCTCCTAAATACTCCCTGTCCTTTCTGGTTTCTAATGAGCGTAAATCTGCTAATAAGTAGGCTGCTTCTGGAGGAACGTCTAGGAAAAACTGTAAGTTTGGTTGAGGAAGTTTTGATTCATACTTTTTTATTTTTTTGATTAAGATTTCTCGTTCGTTTTTATCAATTATTCTCGCGCCTTGAAACGCGATGTTGGAAAGAGTGAACCTATTATAAATCACTATATCTCCTTTTTTCGAAGATTTTTCAATAGAATCTTTCTGTTCGTATCTGTCATCCGCGTAAGCTTTGGCGGCTTCCCAAGGGGATAGTTTAAGCTGTCCTTTGAGGTAGGGAGTTATCTTTTCTCTGCTTGTAATCCCATCATAATTAGGAAAACTGAAAACTTTGAATGAGAATCCTTGCGAGGATAAGTAATCGGTAAACTTGTCAACTTGCCGTTTTTTACCGCACGAATCAATGCCTTCAAAATTAATTATCATCAACCAGTTAGAAACTGTTTTATTGTATAAAAAGGTTTATTTAATAAAAAGTGAATCTTTGTTTAAAATAAGTTCTTCGCAAACCCTTAGAAAAAGAAAGTATTTTTATTATTTGAACTTCTTTTTATCATGCAATGATGCTCAATATAGGATTTGAGATAGATGCCGACGAGCTAGTAACAGGAAGAACATGTGTTATAGCTCAGTCAGGAGCCGGGAAATCCTACGCAATAGGCGTTATTCTTGAAGAATTGTTGAAGAAAAACATTGCTTTTTGCATTGTTGACCCCGAAGGAGAATACAAGTCGTTGAAAGAAAAATTCAGTATTTTATGGATTGGAGGGGAAGAAGCGGACGTTAAGCTTGAAGAAACAAATATTTCTGATTTGGCTTTGAAAAGCGTGAAAGAAAACATTCCAATAGTGTTCGACCTTTCTGAAACCCTGGACGAGAATGTTAAGGTTAAAGAGTTATTCGAATCCCTTTACCAAACTTCTTCCAAACTCAAAATCCCATACTTATTGTTGATAGAGGAAGTGGATAAGTATGCTCCACAATCAAGTAAGAACATGGTTTCAGGACTGCTCGAGATAGCTAAGAGAGGAAGGAAGCGAGGACTGGGGTTGTTAATCGCTTCTCAAAGACCTGCTTTCGTTAACAAGAATCTTTTATCTCAGTGCGGATCCCAATTCATCGGAAAACTGACCATTCGCAACGACATTGACGCAGTAAGATTTTTCTTCGAGGACAGGAAAAATCTTCTGAAGCTCCCTGACCTTGATAGGGGTCGTTTCTTTGCGATGGGGGATGTGACAAAAAACAAGACGCTATTAGTCAAAATAAAGAAAAGGGTTACCAGACACGTTGGCTACACTCCTAAGATTGGTGAGAGATCGTCGCCAAAAATTGAGGAAGTCAAGAAGAACGTGGGGCGGGCAGGGGTTGAGCTGAAAGATGAAGGCGCGTTGAAAGTCAGGTTAAGCAAGGAAGAACTCGTGAAAATCGTTGAAAAGAAGAGGAAAAGAAGATTCAAGTTATTTGGAAAGAAAGTTGAAGAGATGGGAGTTATAAAACTGGTTTACGAACCTTTAGTTAGGGTTGGGTTGAGACTGATAAAGCGCTCTCTTACAGGTAAAAGAAAGTTTGAAGACGTTGTACTGGTCCTTGACGGGTTGACAGGATGCTTTGTGCACGGTGATGACAGGGTTTGCGGGGTTAAGAATCTTTTAGGATTGACTTCTATCCAGATAAGGGTTATGCTTGAGTTCGGAAAGTCGAAAAAGGATTTGAGCGTTAACGATTTGGTTGATAAAACCGAGTTGAACGAAAACGTTATCCGAGACGTTCTTAAGCAGTTGCGGTCAAGGAGGCTGGTGACAGTCACTGGCAAGAAAGGAAGGGCTAACCATTATTCTCCTTTGAACAAGTTTAAAGTCCCGAAGATTAAAAGTTTGAAGCAAGGTTTTGAGTCGGAGACCAAAAAAATGAAAGGTGAAAAAGTTCTTCCTAAAATAAAGGAGGAGGACGTGAGAGAGTTAATCAAAGGTTTTACGCCAGATTCAGAGGTCATGAGCTATCAAGTTGTTTACAAACCGTTCTACACTGTTTCGTTGAATGGGAAGAAAAAAAGGGTTGTGAAAGTCGACGCTTCTAAGAACTGAAATCTAATTTTTTTAAGCTGATAATTCTTTTGTACATTAAAGGGTGGGTTCTGAAAACTTCCATGAACGAATGCTTTTGCTCTTTTTTAACAGCTCTCTCAAAATCTTTTTTGTTCATGCCGATCAAGTCAGCAATTTTAGAAAAATCTTTGCGAGCGCTGGGGTCTGCAATGTAAAAGGTTGATAAGCCTTTATCCGCTTTTGTCGTTTTGAATCGCGAGGTTCCGTAACCTATTTTGGCTAGCGCACTCATCATGTCTTTAGGACTGGTATGGTAAGCGCTGAAAGCGTCTGCCCCGTACTCGCGGACTCTGGATAGCCATAAGACCATTAAGTGTCCAATCATTCTTGCCAGCATTGCGCCAATAAAGATGAGTATGCCGTAACCAGATTCTCGTCTGCCTCGAGGCTGAAACGTTATGGCGATGAAATACATTAAGAGAGGGATTATGCTTGCTATAGTCATGATTATCATGTCCCTGTGTTTTACGTGACCTAGCTCGTGGCTTATCACAGCTCTTACTTCTTTTTCGTTGAGCGTGTCGAGCAGTCCGGTTGTCACGCACACGTTCGCGTTGGATTGTGATCTGCCGAAGGCGAAAGCGTTCGGGCCAGGGTTTTTCGTGATCCATACTTGGGGTGTTTTCAGCCCGGATTTTTTGGAGAGTTCTTTAACCATCTTGTAAATTTTTGAGTCTTTTCGGACTGGTTGGAGTTTGTAAATCCTTTTGATTATGCTGGGTGAAAAGTACCATTGGAGGAGAACTATTCCTGCTGCGAGGAACAGGCCGAGCATGATTCCTGGAGCCCCGCTCGCCCCGCTGAACCATAATACGAGTCCGAGGATTCCTGCTACGAAAGAAAAGATTAAGCCAATTGTTATTGTTGCGACAATGCTTAGCTTGTGAACAGGATTCATTATTGATTATAGGATAAGAAAGTTAATTAAATAGTTTTTCAGCACGAAAATATCTTTTTCTATAGGTAAGCTATGATGAAGTAGATTAAAAAAACTTGTCTTAATGGTAGGATGACGTGTTTTTTCTTGACAAAACTCGTTAAAGTTAATATCATGTTTAATGCGAATAAGTAAAACCAGGGAAAAAAGAATGGAATAAATATTATTGCCTCAGAAAATCTATCAGCTGTTACGTCAACAATGTATCCTTTTTCTGATGTCAAACCATGTTTTTTTGCGATGAGTCCATCAAACCAATCCAGTAGAAGAGAGACGAATAATATGAGTGATGCGAGCGCGTTCGAATAATTTAATGAGATGATAAAAAGTATGCTGGTTATGATGGATAATCCTGATACTTTGTTGGGATTTATTTTTGGGAAGGGAATTTTTAATAAATAGTGATCACTTACTTTCCTTAATTTTTGCAGAGGTCTTAATTTGTCATGTTTAACCATAATATAACTCCTAACACTGTTGTAGCGATTATCTCAAAATAAATTTTGTTTTTATCAGTTAAAAATCCTAAATTTATTTCTTCTTTGGAGAAAGGGTAAAACGGCCTGCTTTTACCGATGAGGAAATCCATTGTTAAGTGCAGTATTAATGATAGGGCAATCACTTTTACTAAAAGGGGGTTTGTGATTAATGAAATTGTTATCACCATTATGCTGATTAAAGCTAGTCCATACAACTCGTGAAATCTTGTTCTTGATTTTGAGCCAAACTTTTTGTTTATTATTCTCCATTTTTCTTTGATGAGGTAAGGCAGGTGGTCGAGGTCCAAAATTATTGAAAAAAAAAGAATTGTTAGAACATATTCTTTTGCACAGCCCAAAGCCAAGTCGATAATGAAGAAATTTAGTAAGAAGTGCAGTACAAAATTCATAGGACTAAGATTAAATGAGAAAAGACAATTAAATAGTTTTTCAGTGGAATTCCCAAACAGTGTTGTAAACCCGCCTACTTTTTTGGATTTGAGGGTTGGAGTGGACCGGGCGAGAATCGAACTCGCGGTCTCCTCCGTGCGAGGGAGGCGTCATCCCACTAGACCACCGGCCCAACATATGATTATCCTTTTGTTAAGAGCGGAGTTTTAAAAACTTTGTTTTAATTAACTTCCACTATAATCCTACATATTTTTGGAGAATTAAAATGTTTTATGAGTCGTGCTTTCTTCCCTAATTTTTCCGCGGTTGGTTGAACAAATCTTGTGAACAATTGTTCAGGAAAATCTTCTAGACTAATTATTGGAGGTTTCCCATATTTTTTTATCTTGATTTTGAACCGGCTTATAGCGTAAGGTTCTCCACTCGTTATTAGCAAGTAACCTTCTTCCATTAATTTTAAGGCAAGTTCGGTTTGCTTGTTGGCGTTACCCCACGGGTCCAGATCAACCACGTTAAAATCAAATGAATTTATACTTTTCAAGTAATCGAGACTGTCAGCGTTAACAAGTTGAACGTTTTCAAAGTCTTGAAACTTTTTTTCAAGTGCAGAGTGTCTTTCCTTGTCTTTTTCGATTGCCAGAACCATTTTTGCTTTTTGAGCGTACATGCTTGTGATAATCCCTGCGCCCGCAAAACCTTCAAAAACCTTGCTGGTCTCATCAACGTACTCGTTAATGAACCATTGAGTAATACTTCTTTTCCCTTTTTCATAAGAATTATTAAAAATCACTTTTTTCATTAGAGATCCCCAAAGTCCTTAAAATTTATATGTAAGCGTCCCACCAGGTTTCAAGTTGGATTCTAGGTATTTTAACGTCTTCTTCCCAACTGCTGAAATTCTCTATTTGTATTTCCGCCAAGGCGTGGGCTTTCTTTAATGTGGAGGTAAAATCGTGCTCAGACACTTGGTTTAAAGCATCTTTTTCTTTCAAATTCCGCAGAAGATTTATTCCCTTATTAACGCATTTTGTGTATTCATTCATCCTGTTTTTAGTGATGGGAAAAACTTTTTGGTCTGGTTGCTTGTTTAGAAAATAGCAAAGCGAGGATTCATGTTTTTCAAGCACGGGTAGAACTTCATCTAGTAATTCAGATTTTAGGACTTCAATAAAGACATTATCAGCAATTTCCATAATTTTTTGTTGATTAAAATGATTTTTATAAATGTTCCGAAAAGGGCCTAAAGGGATTTGAACCCTTGCCTGCTGGTCCGAAGCCAACTGCGCTATCCAGGCTACGCCATAGGCCCATCATTTCTTTTGTTATCAGGAGCTTTTTAAGCTTTTATTTATTTAGAACAATAAAGGTTTTAAACCTTTAACCAGTCCGTTTTTCTTATGAAAGCGATTGGTTTCGATGTTGACGGCACGATGACAAAAACATATTCTTTTAAGATTTTTAGAAAGTTTTTGGGAATGGACCCTGGTCTTTACAAAACACACGTGATTGATAGAGGAATGAAGGTTCATGATTATAGAGAAAAAGTGGAGATTCCAGAGATGAGGAAGCGAGCTTTGGAGATGGGCGTGACGAGAAGCGTTATCGAAGAACTTTTTGAAGAAAAAGTGGAGTTGATGGATGGAGTGACTGAATTCATAAAAGGTTTGAAAAAGGATTATGAAGTTTTCATTATCTCAACTGCTATTGACGTTTACGTGGAGACTGTCCTGAAAAGGGTAGGTGTATCGTTGAATAAAGTTTTTTGCTCACAATCAAGTTATTGCTCTAAAGGAATTTTTGAAAAGTATTCTTTTCCATTTGAGGATAAAGGTGAAGTCATAAGAGATTTAAGGAAAGAAACAGGTTGGAAAAAAAATGATTTAGGTTTTGTAGGTGACAGCGAGAATGATAAGGAAGCGTTAATGGAAGCGGGTTTTCCTGTTTGCGTAGGAAACGCAGATTTAGGGATTTCATTAACGCGCGTCAAGAATTTTGAAGGGTTAAGCGTTAACCAAGAAGGGTTTGATTGGCTCAACCAATAAAATTCTCTTGTTTTTACCCCTGTCGTGAGGAGAGGGAGTTGTCTCAGAACGGGTCAGTGCTACTCATCCTTTCGTCAATAGCCGTCGCAATCCTCATCAACAATTGGGGATACGAGCCCGGAGGGATTTGAACCCTCGAACCACAGCTCTCTCGCAGCGCTCAAAAAAACCGAAGTTTTTTTGGCGCGCCGAAACCGTTGATTGGTTTCGCCGCCCTCAAAACAGGCTTGTGAACATCATTTATAGCTGCTCTGTACTGTATTCGGATTTCATCAGGCTATAGGAGGCTGTTGCCCTATCCAGACTAGGCCACGGGCTCGTAATAAATGATTTGAGAAATACTATTAATAAAAGTTTTGGAA
>JAAOXT010000030.1 GCA_018221045.1 Nanobdellota archaeon
AAAGGTTTCGAGCAGTTAGGCAGGTGTTATTCTCAAAGCTGTCATTTCAGTGATAGCAGTGTTGTTTGGAGGCTTTCAACTAGTTGCAGGACTTTGAATCCTCCGACTTATTGTCAAGACTCTTCGTGCGGGTGCAGGGAAGGATTCGGGGAATGCGAGGACGCAGGCATGTGCGTTAAAAAAGCTGCTGTAGAAAACAATCAGCCCTGCAAATGCAACTTCCAATGCATGTCAGGTTACTGCGAAGCAAATATCTGCCGTAAAACAGTTACAGTAACTCTTTCAGCGACCAAATCCTTGCTCGACATCACTGACGCTTCTCAGATAAGCCTGAGCATATCCAACGATTTAGATGAAGACGTGGATATGAGTCTTCAGCTGAATTTGGGCAGTGGTGCTTTGATGACGGGAAGCATCTTCGGAGCCAACGATTGCTCTGGAAACCAGTGCAAAGCAGTAGGGACCTTACGTGAAAGAGGAAGAAAAGACATAACAATCCAGATAAACCCTCAGCAAAGCGGGATCATCAACTTCTCGTCCAGCATAAAAATCACTTTGCAGAACGGGCTTCAAATAAACCTCCCTGAGGAAGAGCTCAACCTCCAAATAACTATGCATGGTGACGGGGTGTGCAATCCCGAGACCGGGGAGAGTCAAAACACTTATTGCAGGGACTGCCCGTGCCAGAAAGGCAATCCCTTAATAGCTATTCATTGCCAGCAAACCAGCCAAGAAAGGGCTTGGGGTCATGATTACTCTTGCGTTTCCGCCCCCACAGCACTGCTTTTCATCCTCATCGGGTTAGTGATAATACCCATAGTTGTTCTAATCGTTTTCAGAAGGAATTTCTATGATATGATTGAGGACAGGCGTCAGGAGAAGGAGCGTTTGGAGCAGGAGAGAAAACAAAAAGAAGGTGTGTTAAAGAAGCAGGAAGAAGATGAAACGCTCAGAAGAGAGGGGGAAGAAGCTGAGGAGAAGAAGAAAATCGATGAGGGGAAGAAAACAAGCGGTGAAGAAGTTAAGAAAAGAGTGAGTTCAATAATCAAACAAGGGGAAAGGGGTAGAGGAATTAGTCTTGATAGGATTACTCGAAAAATGCCTTACATTCCTGGGACAAAGGTTCAGAACGCGCTTGATGAATTGGTGGACAAAGGATTTGTTGAAGAAGTTAATAGAGGTGTCTTTTACAAGAAGGAAAACGTTCCCAAAAAAGAGTTGAGCCTTGAGCAAAAAGTGGTTGAAGCTGTAAAAGGATTGGATAGGGGCAGAGGAGTGAGTTTGAAGAGGTTAACGAAAAAACTCGGTGGCTTGTCTGAAGGTGAAGTCAAAAAAGTTGTTGATTCATTGGTTAAGAAGGGCAGTTTGAAGGATTTGGGCGACGGCTTGTACCGTAAAGTTTAAAAATCTAATTTTTCTCGATTTTATACAATGACTATTCCCGACCCAACATGGATTTTAAAAGTTCTTTCAATGAAAGAAAAAAGTTTTAGTTGGGACAATCTTTCTTCCTACGTTTTCTGGCTTCAAACCAAAAAACTTCCGACCAGCTACAATTTTTATTGTTATCCCTTGCCTATAAGTGAAGAACTTAACGATCATCTGTATGAATTAAATCGAGCGGGCATGGTTTCACTGGATAACGACGAAGTTTCTTTAACTTCCGAAGGCAGGGAGTATATTGGTTCAAAGGATTTCAGCGGAAAACCTGTTATCGAAGTCCGTTCTGACTTAGAGATTATTTCTTCAAAAAAGGGTTCGGAATTGATGAAATCTGTTTATCAGGCAAGCTAAGAATGAAACCCGAAATAGTTATTAACCAAGAAACCCATTACTTTTTAACGTGGGAAAACTCGCTGCGTTTTTGTCAATAATCGTGTCAGGTCTCGGCCAAGCTTATAACAGGCAGTACAGCAAGGCCCTCATTTTTTTCATGTTCGTTTATTTGAGCATATTGATAGCTGTTAATTCTCAGAGCGGTTTTTTGCTCTTGTTCGCTTTAATGGCTTGGGTGTGGGCAGTGTTCGACGCTTACAAGGAAGGAGATTTTCTCCTGACGAATAAGGTTGACCAATTATTGGCTGGAAAGAAAGTTGGGTCTGAGGATAAAAGGAGTAAGAGGTTGAAGCGTTTTGAAAAGACGCAAAAAAAATTGGACAAAGTTATCAGCGTGCACGAGCGAGTAAGATTGATTAAGAAGTCTCCTGAAGCAGGGGTTGTGGATTTCATTAAAAAGAATGATTCTGGCGACGGGATTATGCTTGACCAGTTGAAATCTTTGAACATTAAGAAATCCGTTTTGTTCAACGCCATTGACTTGTTGATTGACGCGGGCAAAATTGAAGAAATCGAGAAAAACGTTTTCAAACTGTTATAAGCACCGACAGTCCTTTTCAGGCACTGCTTTTAATCCAAGATTATCACAATATTTTATTTGTTCTGGAGAGCACTCTTTTTGTGGCGCGCTGACACTGACAACCTTATAATCTGCTGAAACTTTTGAGGAACTTTCAGCCGAAATAGGGAGGTTTTCACTTGGAACGATTAATTTACTATCACTACTTCTTGGACTGATAGTCGTGAACGAGACTGCCGATAATATTATGAGCGTTACGAGTAGTTTGAACCAAAAGTTCTTGCCAACTCCAGGGATTACGCGTTTCATTGGGGGAGCCCAGAAAAGAGTGAGCAGGATTGTTATCAGGGAGGGGATTGGTCTGCCAGAATCAATCAAGCTAAGAAAGATGAAGAATAAACCAGTTGCTATCAACCAGGACAATAAAGTTGTTACCACTCCAAAAAACTTTTTTAAAGGGGTCTTTTCCACTACCTCTTCTTTTTTCTCAATCACTTGTTTTGGAGCGACTTCTTCAGGGTCTTGAGGGATTTCTCCCACAACTTTCAGTCTTCCTCCTTCAATTTCTTTCACTAAACCATCATCTATTAGTTCGTCGAGCGCGTTGTTGAACACGTTTTTTTTAGCGCTCACATATTTTTTCACAATTTTAAAACTGATTCCTCTTCCCTTATCTTTTGATTTTATCACTGAAAGAATTTCTTGCTTTAGTCCGCCCGTTTTTTCCACGTCTTTAAAGAACCTTTCTTAAAATTAAAATGTTTCGACTGACCAAAGAGTACTATTAGGGAAGTATTAAGTGGCCAAGCCATCGGCTTGGCCGGAGAGGGTTTTTTCAAACTCGTTATTAAAAACGAGCTGATAAAGGGGTTCACATCAAAGGCAAAGCAGGCTTTATAAACTTTTCGCTCTCTGTGGCGTAGTTTTAAATAAAATAACAAAACTGTTGTTTATTTGAAAATGAATCTTAAAGATGTGCTGAGAAAAGATTTGAGCTCTGATGAACTTCTTCACGTTAAAAGGGCTTTTGACGTTGTCGGCGACATCGCAGTCATAACTGTTCCTGAAGAGTTAAAAGATAAGGAGAAGCTTATTGCGCGAGCTGTTATGAATGTGAACAAGCACGTGAAAACAGTTATTAAACGGGTTGGGAAAACGGAAGGTGTTTACAGGATTCGTGGAGTCAAGCACGTTCTGGGCGAGAAGAAAGCTGTTGGCCTTCACGTGGAGAACGGGTGCAGGTTTTTGGTGGATTTATCCAAGGTTTATTTCAATCCTCGTCTTGGAAGCGAGCGGTTACGGGTTATCAAACAAGTTAGAAAAGGTGAAGTGGTTTTGGACTTGTTCGCTGGGGTCGGTCCTTTCTCAATTCCTATTTCCAAGAAGTGTGGTAAAGTTTTTTCAGTTGACGTTAACCCTGTCGCGGTTGACTTGCTCAAAAAAAACGCTGAACTCAATAAGGTAAACATTGATGTTTTTGAAGGAGATTTGGAAAAGGTTTGGAAAAAATTGCCTGAAGCGGATAGGGTTATAATGAATCTTCCTAAGAGGAGCGTGGAGTTCCTGCCAATCGCCGTCAAACTGTGCAGGAAAGGGGGTAAGATACATGTTTATACTGATCAGGAACGCGTTAAGACTCCTAAGGGTTTTAAGCACGTTTTCACGCGCAAGGTCATGATGATTGGTCCGAGGGTGTGGCATTACGTTCACGAATTCGTTAAGAAGAAGTGGTGGTTTTTTTGAGGTTCAAAGAACTGGTCGCGCCATTATTGAAAAATGATTTAACAAAAAAAGAGTTGTCTGTTTTGCCGGCAGGTTTTCAAGTGATTGGTGACGTCGCTGTCCTGAGTTTGCCCGAATCCCTTATGAAAAAAGCTAGAGTTATTGGTGGCGCGTTGATGCAACTGCATTCAAGGGTTAGGACTGTGTGCGTTAAGCAAGGAGTCGTAACCGGCGTGAAAAGACTACCATTGATTAAGAAAGTGTTGGGTGGTGATACAGAAACGGTTCATAAAGAATCAGGGATTTTGTTTAAATTGGATGTTGTTAAGGTCATGTTTTCTAAAGGTAATTTGTTTGAGCGCTCAAGGTTAGTGAAACAGGTTATGACTGGTGAGGTGGTGGTTGACTTGTTCGCGGGTATTGGTTATTTCACGATTCCTCTCGCCAAGTTCTCGAAAGCTAGTCGTGTCTGGGCTGTTGAGATTAACCCCGTTAGTTTTAGTTATTTGAAGGAAAACGTTGTTTTGAACAAGGTTTCTAACGTCACGCCTGTGCTGGGTGATTGCAGGAATGTCGAGCTTCCGCGAGCGGACCGCGTTTTGATGGGTTACCTCCCCTCTGCTAAGCCTTACTTGTCCACTGCCCTCAAGATTTTAAAGAAAGGCGGGTTCTTGCATTACCATACTGTAGCGCGAAGCGAGAAGGAAGCTTTGGCAGAAGTATTAGATGTCACTGAAAAATTGAAATTGGTTGGTGCTCGCAAGGTCAAGAGTTATGGTAACAAGAAATGGCACTGGGTTTTGGACTTCACCAGTGTTTAGGAACTTCTTCTTTGAAGAATTTCAGGCTTTCATA
>JAAOXT010000031.1 GCA_018221045.1 Nanobdellota archaeon
CGAACTAGACGTGACAATAGCCTACACTAAAGGAGCCATAAGTCACACAGAAACAGGAACCTTAATCGGAAACGTTGAGTAAACCCTTTCTTTTTATTTTTTTTTTTTTAACAAAGCCTGTAGTGCCTGCCTTTTTTTAACAAGCATTAACAAAAATCTTCTTTACTTTTTAGACTTGTTTGTCTCTAAAGCAAACATTTATAAACTGGTGTTTGTATTTGACACCAACATGTTGAGTGATAATCTATTGAAAAAAGCATTGCTCTTGGATGACTCTAACCTGGACTTATTTGACATGCTAACCGGAAAAAGAATTGAAATACTTAAAACTATTAGGCGAAGCGAACCTTGTTCTATACGCGCGTTAGCAAAAATAGTTGATAGAAACATCAGCAATGTTTTCGAAGATTTGAAATTACTGGACAGTTTTGACCTAATAGACTTTGTTCAGGATGGAAGAAGGAAAAGACCCATAATCAAGCACGAAACAATAATAATTACTTTCAGAAGGTGAAAAAAAATGAGTGAAGAATTAAGACTTAAAGTTCATGAATCAATTCAAGATGACGTAGGTAAAGGAATCGTCAGAATAGACTCTGAAGCCATGAAAAAAATTGGCATCAGGCACGGAGAAATAGTTGAGATGATGGGTGAAAGAAAAACTCACGCCATAGCTGGCAGAGCGTACCCTTCAGACATAGGGCTGCCAATAATGAGGATGGACGGCAACACCAGGCTGAACGCCAGCACTTCAATCGGGGAAATGGTGACCGTGCGCAAAGCCGAATGGAAAGAAGCTAAGAAAGTGGTTATCGCCCCAGTGCAAAAAGGAGTTCAAATAGAACTCAGAGGCTCCCAAGAAATAATTAAAAAAAGCTTGTTAGGAAGAGTCGTAACCCAAGAAGACATCATAAGCTTGGGAGGCACAAAAAGAAGGCAGAGAACCTTCATGGACAGTTCTTCTTTTGAAGATATATTCAGCTCATTATTTTCCCAAGGATTCAGCGAAGGATTCGGAGGATTCCCATTATCAAACCTAAAATGGGTTGTCGCGTCCACATCACCCAAATGCGCAGTCCTAATAACTCCAAGAACCCAAATCAAAGTCAACCCGATAGCGGTTGAACTCAAAGAAAGAAGAGTGCCTGAAATAAACTATGAAGATATCGGCGGATTAGACGAAGAAATCAAAAAAATCAGGGAAATGGTAGAACTCCCTCTCAAACACCCTGAACTATTTGAAAGACTGGGCATAGACCCTCCAAAAGGAGTTTTACTGTACGGTCCTCCTGGAACAGGTAAAACCCTGCTCGCAAAAGCAGTCGCAACCGAAAGCGATGCCTACTTCATTTCGCTGAACGGCCCAGAAATCATGAGCAAATGGGTCGGCGAAGCGGAAAAAAAACTCAGAGGCGTTTTTGAAGAAGCTGAGAAGAACGCGCCATCAATACTTTTCATCGACGAGATTGACGCCATAGCTTCCAAAAGAGAGGAAGCTGTAGGAGAAGTTGAGCGAAGAGTGGTCGCCCAAATGCTCGCCTTAATGGACGGGTTGAAAGGCCGGGGCAAAGTCATCGTAATCGCTGCCACGAACAGGCATAACGCCATCGACCCAGCTCTTCGCAGGCCCGGAAGATTTGACAGGGAAGTCGAGATAGGAGTTCCAAGCAAAAAAGGGCGTCTCGAAATCCTAAAAATTCATAGCAGACACATGCCACTAGAAAACGTTAAACTCGAAGAGTTCGCCGCGATAACGCATGGGTTCGTCGGAGCAGACCTGGCGGCACTGATAAGGGAAGCCGCGATGTACGCTCTACGAAGAAACATGGAAATAATCAATGTAAAAGAAGGCGAAGCGGTTCCTCCAGAAGAACTTAACAAAATAAAAGTCACCAAACAAGACTTCAAAGAAGCCATGAAACTCGTCGGACCAAGCGCCATGAGAGAAATAATGGTTGAAGTACCCAACGTGAAATGGAACGACATAGGAGGATTAGACCCCGTTAAGAACAATCTGAAAGAATTCGTTGAATGGCCTCTAAAACATCCCGAATCGTTCAAAAGAATTGGCATAAAACCCCCAAAAGGAATCCTGCTCTACGGCCCCCCTGGATGCGGAAAAACCCTGCTCGCAAAAGCAGTCGCAACCGAAAGCGAAGCCAACTTCATAAGCATTAAAGGACCTGAAGTGCTAAGCAAATGGGTAGGTGAAAGCGAGCGCGGAATCCGAGAAATTTTCAGAAAAGCGAGGCAGGTCGCGCCATCAATAATTTTCTTCGACGAAATAGACTCGCTGGCAAGCGCCAGGGGAAGAGGTTCTGGCACGAACGTGACTGAAAGAGTTGTCAACCAAATCCTCACCGAAATGGACGGGCTCGAAAACCTGAGCGAAGTGACAGTCATCGCTGCCACGAACAGGCCTGACTTAGTGGACCCTGCACTGCTCAGACCCGGAAGGTTTGACAGCATGGTACTAGTCCCTCCACCAGACATCAAATCAAGAGAAAAAATAATCGAAGTCCACACAAAAGGCATGTCACTGAAAGGTGTTAACATCAAAACAATGGCTGCGCAAACAGAAGGGTACAGCGGAGCCGACCTTGAAGCAATAGTAAGGGAAGCTGGGATGAACGCGCTGAGAAAAAACAAAAAAGCCAAAGAAGTCACGAAACAAGACTTTGAAAAAGCCATCAAAAAAAGCAGGCCATCACTGAACAAAGACGTTATAACCGCGTACAAAAAGTTCAAGAACCGGCTGACCATGAAAAACGTGCCCAGTGATGCCAGTCTAAACTACATGGGGTGAAAAAAAGAGTTGCAAGACCAAATAATCACGCTGGTTTTCTCAAATAACGAGATAACCTGGGAATCACTGTTACTCGAAATAGTTAAAGAAGAAGGATTCGACCCCTGGAACGTAAACATATCCACCCTAACTGAAAAGTACATCAAAACAATCAAACAATTGGAAAAACTGGACTTCAAGCTGTCAGGCAAAGTCCTGCTCGCGGCAAGCATCCTCCTAAAAATAAAATCGGACCACATAACACGTAAAGAGATGAGCAAACAAGAAAAAAACCAGATAATCCAAAAAATACAGGAAGAAGAATTAGACGAAATCAATCAGAAAAAAATTGTTCCAAGAATACCCATGCCCCGAGAACGGCGCGTAACCCTTAACGAACTAGTTGACTCGCTGAGAAAAGCATTAGAAGTTAAGGACAGGCGGGTCAAACGACACAAAGAAGTGGCCAAACGAAAAATTGAACTGAAATTCAAAAAAGTTAATATTAACACAAGGATATCCAACTTGTACCAACGCATACAATCTTTTTTCAACAGGAAAAAAGACGTTTTTTTCACTGACCTCCTGCCCAGCAGGAAAAGAGACGACGTGGTAGACACTTACCTGCCACTCGTCTACATGGCCAATGAGAACAAGATTCAGCTCGAGCAAAAAAAACTATTCGGAAAAATAAGGATACTGAAAAATGAAGGAATTGATAGAAGCCCTCCTGTTCGCGAAGAACAGGGGAGTGACCCTGGAAGAACTGCAAAAACTGGTTCAAAAAACGCCTGAAGAAACACTAAAAACAATAAAAAGACTCCAAGAAGAATATGGCTCAAGAGCGTCAGGCATAACCATCTACGAAGACGAAGGCAAATGGAAAATGGGAGTGAAAACAAAACTGCTCCCATCAGTTAAAACAGCCATGCCCAAAGAATTCCCTAAATCACTCATGGAAACCCTATCAGTAATCGCTTGGAAACAACCCATCACACAAGCCTTCGTAATAAATATTCGCGGAAACAAGGCTTACAAACACATCAAATACCTAACAACCAAAGAATTCGTGGACGCTAAAAAACACAAAAGAACGCTAATGCTTCGCACAACACAAAAATTTGCTGACTACTTTGGAGAAGAAGAAAAAACGATTAAAAAAATGATGGAACAAGATATACAAAAAGATATAAAAAGCCAAAGCCTTTCTGAAAGAATAACGGAGGTAAAATAACTAAAATGTTAGATCTTAAAAAATTATCCGACGTGTTCGGAATGAAAGTGTTCACCGACTCCGGAGAATATTTTGGTGAATTAGTAGAAGCCGAGATTGATAGTAACAGAATTTCCAAATGGAAAGTAAGAGCGACCAGAGAATCCTTCCTATCAAGGTCTCTAGGCGGTGCTAAAGGGGTTTTGATTCCAAACCAGCTTGTAAGAGCCTTCGGAAAAGACATAATCATCATATCCCAAACAGCCATTCCAGGCACTCGAGAAGAAGGCCAAGTACAAGAAGACTCACCATTCTAAAACCAATTCTTTTTTTTATTCCAAATTTTTTTGATGATAACCTATTTAAAAATAGAATGAAAATAGAATGGATTAAATAGGAAAAAAAATGGCTGGCAAAGAAATCAATATCAAAACAACTGAAGAAATAAAAGTGCCCGAAAAACTGATAGACCAAGTCATCGGGCAAGAAAAAGCCATAAACATAATCAAAAAAGCGGCAGGGCAAAGAAGAAACGTCATCCTAATCGGCGTGCCCGGAACCGGCAAATCCATGCTAGCGCAAAGCCTAGCAGACCTGCTTTCAAAAAAAAAGCTTTCAGACATTCTCTGCCTCCCAAACCCTGCAGACACGTTCAACCCAAAAATACAAGAAGTCCCTACAGGCATGGGCAAAAAAATTGTTGGCGCGGCACGAGCCAAAAGCATGGGGGCAGGCAAAGAAAAGTTCTGGCTACTATTCCTAGGATTCATAATCCTATCAAACGTTATCAGCTACGCCTGGAACTGGATAGAAACCACTGAACAAAGCGACATACTAATCGCCGCGGACCGCGTAACGGGAATGGTATTCCTTGTTTCCGCCCTGCTAATGTTCATAATCTACTTCGCTTCATACCAGCTAGCTCAATCAAAACAAAAAGTGCTATCACCAAAACTGCTCATTGACAACTCCAAAAAAGAATCCGCCCCATTCATAGACGCCACTGGCGTCCATGCAGGCGCACTGCTCGGCGACGTGCTTCACGACCCCTTCCAAACAGGCGGGCTGGGAACCCCTGCACACGAAAGAGTCATGCCCGGCGCCCTGCACAAAGCGCACAAAGGAGTCCTATTCATTGACGAAGTCGCAACCCTAAAACCCGAAATGCAAGTAGAAATACTTTCTGCAATGCAAGAAAAAAAAATGGCTATAACCGGCCGAAGTGAACGCAGCGCTGGAGCAATGGTAAAAACAGACCCCGTGCCCTGCGACTTCATCCTCGTGGCAGCGGGCAACCTGCAAACAATCCAAAAAATGCACCCCGCCCTCCGCTCAAGAATCAGGGGATACGGCTACGAAATCTACATGAACAGCAAGCTAAAAGACACTGCCAAGAACAGGGAAAAAATAGCTCGCGTGATCGCGCAAGAAGTCATCAAAGACAAAAAAATACCTCACTTCAAAAGAGAAGCCGTACTCGAAATAATCAAAGAATCCCGCAGAAGAGCTGGAAGAAAAGGATACCTCACCCTAAAAATAAGGGATTTAGGAGGACTCATACGCGCTGCAGGAGACGTTGCCAAAGAAAGAAAACACAAACACGTCCATGCCAAAGACGTGAAAGACGCTGTAGAACTATCCGGCACTCTGGAACAGCAGATAAGCAAAGAATTCACCGAAGAAAAGAAAGAGTACCAAATAATCTTGAACAAAGGCTCGAAAATTGGAAGAGTGAACGGGCTGGCAGTCCTGGGCACCACGGAAACTTACTCTGGAATAATCCTACCAATAGAATCCTCTGTAACCCGCACCATGGACAAAGGAAAAATGATTGCCACCGGAAAACTCGGAAAAATAGCCAAAGAAGCCATAGAAAACGTTGGAGCAGTCATCAAAAAATACAGTGGAAAAGACCTTTCCAGATTCGACATCCACGTGCAATTCCTGCAAACATATGAAGGCGTGGAAGGAGACAGCGCGAGCATAAGCGTAGCCGCAGCAGTCATCTCCTCCCTAGAAAGCGTGCCAGTAAACCAAGACACAGCCATGACCGGCTCGCTAACCATTCGCGGAGGCGTCCTGCCCGTCGGGGGGATCAATGCCAAAATAGAAGCTGCGATTGACGCGGGAATGAAAAAAGTAATCATTCCAAAAGCAAACGAGCAAGACGTTCTGGAGCCTCGCACAAAAAAAATAAAGATAATCCCCGTATCAAACGTTTCTGAAGTCATCGAAAAAATTCTTGACTGGAAAGGAAAGAAAAATAAATTAAGACAAATCCAAAAAAGACTAAGATAAACACCAATGAAAACTGATTACTGGGACGTACGAACCCGGTCAGGAAAAACTGAATCATACTTAATGCAGGACGGAAAACTAGAATCTCTTACCACCTCCATCTCATCAAGCATAGGCGCGCGAGTCCTTCACAACGGAGCATGGGGTTTCGCCGCGTCAGACGACACCACCCAAAAAGAAATGCTGATGAAAAAAGCCAAAAAAATAGCTGAACTAGTGGGAAGAAAAGAGAAGAAAAAAATAAGGCTCCAACCCCTACGAAAAACAAAAGATTCTCACGAAATCATAGCGCAAGAAAACGGTTTCAAAGTTCCAAAACCAGAAAAAATAAGTTTCCTAAAAAAACTTGAAAAAAAAGCGAAAACCTTCAAACACGTCAAAAGCACTTCTTTCAGCATGACTCTAGCTCAAAGCGAGAACACGATAAAAAACAGTGAAGGCACCTTCATCACCACAAAAAAACCTATCACCATCCTAAGAGTCCTAATCGTCTTCAGAAAAGGCAACAACATTCAAAGAGCTTTCGACGCTACGACAAAAATAAAAGGTTACGAAACCATCCGCGAACTCGACGAAGACGAGTTCATCAAAAAAATTTGTGAAAAAGGACTGCGCCTACTAAACGCCAAGCCAGCACCCCCCGGAAAATATGAAGTGGTCATTGATAATCGATTGGCAGGCGTGTTCTTCCACGAAGCAGTTGGCCACGCTTGCGAAGCAGACCTTCACTTAAGTGACTCATCAATTCTTAAAGGAAGGCTTGGCGAACAAATAGCGAAAAACGCTATAACACTCATTGACGGTAAAAGAAAACAATCTTACGGTTATTACAAATACGACAGTGAAGGCGTGAAAAAAAAAGATGTCACCCTAATCGACAAAGGAGTGCTCGCAGGACTGCTTCACTCAAGAGAAACCGCTAGCCGTATGAACGCGACGCCAATGGGCAACGGGAGGGCGATGTCCCCTGCCTGCACGCCCATCCCAAGAATGTCAACCACCATCCTCAAAAAAGGAGACTACTCGAAAAAAGAATTGTTTGAAGGGATAAAACAAGGAATTTACTTGAAAGGAGGTAGCGGCGGACAAGTCGAGCCCACCAAAGGAACCTTCATATTCAACGCTGAAGAAGCATTCATGATACGCGACGGCAAGATATCAGAACCTTTAAGAGACGTGTCCATGAGCGGGCAAACCCTGAAAACGCTCAAACAAATCATTGCAGTCGGAAACGACATTCTAATCGACAAAAGAGGCGGGATGTGCGGGAAATCCGGACAATCCGTGCCAGTAAGCGAGTTCTGCCCTCACGTCAGGATAAAGGAGGTGCTCGTAGGTGGAAGATGAACAAATCAAAAAAATCATCAGATCAATAATCAAGAAAGCGGGGCCTGAAAAAAACCCAGAAGTCAGCGTCACCACTTCGGAATCACATTCCTTTGAATACGAGAAAACCCGGCTCAAAAACGTTGAATACTTCTTAGGAACGAGTCTCGCGCTGAGACTGACTTTAAAAGACGGGCGATTCGGGATCGCCACGACGAACAACCTCAAAAAATGGGGTGAAACCCTAAAAGAATGTGAGAGCATAGCGAAAGCAAACAAGCCAGACCCTAACTTCACAGGACTGCCCAACATAAAACCTGTTAAAAAAAACGTGTATGGCCAAGAACTTGAACACTACGCAGAAGAAGAAATTATCAAAAACGTGGAAGAATCAGTTAAAAATCTTGATGTCACAGTCCAAACCGCGGGCGCGACCAAAACCATGACAAAATCGTGGTTCGCAAACCCTCAAGCATTCCAAGACCAAGAAATCAGCAACCACCTAAACTTCAGCATAAGCGTTAAAAAAGGCGGGGCAACAGCGTTCGAATCCCATGAGCAAACAAAATGGTTCGATTTCAAGGACTGGGCTTTGAAAGCGCAGGACTTGTGCTTGAAAAGCTTGAAACCCGAAAAAACTATCACTCAAATAACTAATCTCTTGCTGGATTATCACGCGCTCCAAAGCATCATAGCCAGAACTCTGGTCCCCGCGGTGATAGGAGAAAACGTTCAAAAAGGCAGAAGCCCGTACACGGGCAAAATAGGAAAAAAGGTTTGCGGGGAATGGTTAACAGTGATTGATGACGGTAGCATGAAAAAAGGTTTGTTTCAAAGCCAAACGGACGGTGAAGGCGTGAAAACCGGGCTAACAAACATTATTGACAATGGTTTATTGAAAAACTTTTTGTACGACCATTACTCCGCCAAGAAAGAGGGCAAAGCGTCGACAGGCAATTGTGCTGGCATAACCGCCCGACCGATAGTGGGCGCGACCAACTTCATGATAAAACCCGGGAACTGGAGCAGAGAAGAACTGCTCAAAGAAACGAGGGGCGTGCTGGTCACAGAAGTTTTAGGCGCTCACATGATTAACAGTTTGAGCGGAGACTTCTCACTTCAAGCGGAGAACGCGTTCATGATAAGCAAAGGAAAACTTGTTCCGATCAAGCACGCCATGATTGCGGGAAACGTTTTTGAAATCCTGAAAAAGGTGGACGCGGTATGCAAAGAAACCCGACAGGAAGGCAGCGTGATCGCACCACTAATCCGTTTCAGCGAAGTTCAATTAATTGGATAATATTAAAAAATCCTTAACTCCCAGTTTTAATGGATGAAGTCCAAATCCTTAGCGTTCGGAATCATAACCTTATTCACTCTTTTACTGTTTCAACTGTCACAATCCTCTTCCAAAACAGGGTTCTTCACTGCAGGAATCGAAACCCCTACCAACGTATTCGTGGACTACTCGCAAGACTACTTAAAAGTTTTTTACACAACCAGCAACGGAAAATTCCTGCAAAACGCTGACTGCACCCTAAAACTTAATGGTGAAACGCACGCCATGCAAGAAAGAATAGGTTACTACGCTTACCCACTACCAAACCGGGCTTACGAAGTCACTGTAACTTGCTCCAAGAAGGGTTACGCGACCGCGCAAAAAACGAAGCCTACAATGTAAAGAAAACATTTTTAAAACCTTTCCCCATCTTATTCTTTTAATCCAAATCTTTTTGTTTAGCGGGGTGGAGCAGCTTGGAGTGCTCGTTGGGCTCATAACCCAAAGGTCGCGCGGTTCAAATCCCGCCCCCGCTACTCCTCAACCTTTTTAAAAAAAAGCTTGAGGAAAAAAAAAGTGTTTTTCTTGGTGCAATCTTCTTTCCCAAAGAAGGTGCGTTACCAAATCCCGCCCCCGCTACTCTTTTGTCATAACTTATCAAAATCTTTCAAAAAAAGGTTGGCAAAATCATGAAATTCATAACAGCCTTCGACATTTACAACAAAACTTGAATCTAACAGAACATCCCAATCATTCCTGATCATCTTATGGGAAACGTGAACCTCCCGAACAGGAATGCAATCAAACTTTGTGTACAAAAAAATTCCACGAGAATCCTTTCTCCAATATTTATCCTCAAAAATCCTGAAAACGTCAAGAGCCGCGCACTCCCGAGAAGCCATGTAACAATCAAAAGCGTCCTGCAAAGTCAAATCCTTCCCCAATTTATCAAGAATGTCAACAGAATGAACCAACTGTTCGTCCAAATCCTTCTCAGCGATAACGCGGTGATGCTCCAAAAACAGCTCGCCCTCAAAAGTGACATCAATTCTTCCGAATAAATCCTTAAAAGACCAAGCCATCACTACCCAAAAAAATGGTTTCACAATTATATCTCTTTTTCGATTAGAAAACTTTAAATACAACTTAGTAATATAAAGTATTACATAATCATACTGTATGGGGGTGAGGGTTAAAAAAAGGGGTTTAAAAAATTGTGTGGGTCAACGAGTCTTTGGAGATAAGTTAAATTTCTTCACCGAGGGTAACTTCGTCCAAAGACCGAACCACTTTTCTTCCATTCTTTTTTTTTCTTCATAATTCTTTGATTAGAACTAGGTTCTTTAGATTCTCTTTGTAAAACTTTGCTCCTGACTTCGTCAACTTTCCAGTCATGAGGAATATGCAAGGCATCCCTTTACCGCTTGACTCCGTCCAGGCTAGCGCAAGATCTGATTCGCTTACCCTCTTCTTATCAACAGCTTTAACAAAATAAACCTGTTTTCCAAGACTGGACTCTAAAACCGCGGTTAAATTCACTTCCTTATTTTTCTTAACAATGTTTGGGTCGCGAACCACTATGTTTTTGGACTCAAAATAGAGTTTGACTCTTTGAAAAAACGTTTTCAAAACCGGTCTGGTTTCTAATGACTTAAAATCAAGCTTCAGCGGCGGCAGTTCTTTTTTAGGCTTCTCTTCAATTTTCTTTAAAGGTTCTTCTTTTAGAATCGGCTCCGGCAAGCTTTCTATGTTAAGCACTGGCTCTGACAAGACTCTTGTTTTACCTGTGTCCAGCACTTGTTTCGGTGCCTTGTTAATAAACTCTTTAATCGTTTCTTCCTGAACAGTATAATAATTCCAGATTAAGTCCCCATTATTATCTGTTGGGCGGAAAAAGTCTCTGAACTTTCTGACAAAAACTCTTTCCCGAGGATTCAAGTCTTTATCATGAAACAATTTTTTTTCTTTCAGTTCTTTAAAAGCGCTCATCTCAATGTCATCCATTGACTTCACAACGCCTTGTTTTACTTGTTCTTCCTGCTCTGGGACGTAATAAAGATGGGAGTCCCCTATTTTCTTGAACGTTTTTAGAAGTTTTCCACTACTCGTCATGCCTGAAAGAATTGCTGAAGTCATAAGAATGCTTTTATCAATCATTTTAGCCACTTTAACGGGAAGGCATGGACCCTTATCTTTCACGTAACTTATTATTTGCTCTTCAAGCATTTCAATACCCATAAAAAAGGTTTAAATCTCCTTAAGATTTATACATTTTGGTATATCATGACAAGCATTGCGAAAGGCAGGAGTATGGTTCGGATTGCCAGAAGAACCATTCAAAAACAAAAAGAGGGCAGGATTCCTGGTTGGATGAGCTCTGAGAAGAGAGGTGTTTTCGTTACCTTGCACGAATTCCCTGAAAAAAGTCTTAGGGGTTGTATTGGCATAACCGTTGAAAGACCTGTTATAGAGAATTTGAGAACCGCTGCTTTTGAAAGCGCTTATCACGATCCTCGCTTCCCGCCACTCAGTGAAAGAGAGTTTGATAAAGTGGTTATAGAAGTTTCTATTTTGACTTCTCCAAAGAAATGTGGTTTTCAGGACTTGAAGCGCGGTGACGGAGTGATAGTCAAGAACGGTCTTAACTCGGGATTGTTGTTGCCTCAGGTTTGGGATACTCTTTCGATTAAGGAACAGTTTCTTAACGTGCTGTGCTTGAAGGCCGGGCTCAGCCCGGGGTGCTGGAGTGATAAGAAAACAAGTTTTTTCAAGTTCGGGGTTGAAGCTTTTCAAGAGGAGAAGCCGAACGGAAAAGTTATTCGCACGGAATAAACTTTATTTGTAAAGCATGCTTTGGAGGATAATAAGGTTTATATTAAAAACCTTGTTTTCTGTTCAGTGCAACAATGAGAGACCTACGATACGCGACGCTCATGACGATAACATTAGTGCTTTTTTTCGGCACGGTTCTGGCACAGTGTTCTGAAGCAGAAATTGCTAACTGTGATTCTTGGGATTTGAAAGCTTATTGGAATGATAGTTCAAATGGTTGTAATTGTGTTAAAGATTTTTGTTTTAACGTTACTTGCTCTGAAACTCTTTGTGGGGCGAACAATACTCTTAGGTACGACGGTACTTGCGACCCTGACACTAGCGAATGCGTCTACCAGGAAATGAATTGCCCTGAGGGCTGCGGTTACGCGAACCCAGAAAACACAACAGAAGATTATGCTTGCATTGGCGAACCAGTAAACGACACAACCTCTGATTGTATTGACCCACCAGACTGCACTCCATTTAACAAAACGCTCAACGAAACATCTTGCGATTGTTACATCCCAATAGTCCAAGATAATTCAACGGTTAATCCGTGCCCCCAAGCTCAATGCCACCTGTTTGATAATATGGAATTGAACGAGACGACATGTACCTGCTACACTCTCATTACCGAGAACAACTCTCCTGACACGGGGTCGGGCTTGGACGAGTTAACAGGTTTCATAACCAGCATTCCCTCACAGTTAGGCACGAGCACTGGCGTCATCGTTCTGTTTATCGCCGGAATAATCATACTAATCATTTTTTTCTTCACTGGAAACGACAACGTTGAAACAGAAAAAGATTTGAGCGAGTTCGACACCCTTTTCAAAAAGAGAAAAGAACCCAAGTTCAAAAAGAAAAAAAAGTTATCTGATTCTCAATTGAAAAGAGAAGTGGAAAAAAAGATTTATGAAGAAGAAGATCTTGAGGACATTCCTCAAACCGATTCAGGTAAAAAAATTTATGGAGGCTAAAAAAATATGGTAAGAGTTATCGCAATAATAAGTGGAAAAGGTGGTGTTGGTAAAACTACAACGGCAGCTAACTTGGGGGTTAGTCTAGCTTACGATTATCATAAGGACGTCGTGGCCATTGACGCTAACACGACTTCATCAGGACTGGGGCTTCACCTTGGCAACTATCATTTTAAGAAAACGTTGAACGACGTTCTGAAAAACAGGATTAACATTCCTGAAGCAATTTTCAACCACCCCAGCGGGCTTAAATTCATTCCTTCATCAACAAGCATCAACAGCATTGACGCGGACCCTGCAGGAATAAAAAGAGTCGTATCCCACCTGGAGCCTTACGTTGACATCATTCTTCTGGACTGCCCGCCAACGCTGGGCAACGAAACCATTTCTGGCGTGGACTCGGCAAACGAGATAATCATTGTAGCCAACCCTGACTGGGCTTCACTCTTAGAAGCTAGACGCGTGATAGACTACGCTAACTTTAAGAAGAAAAAAATTATTGGATTAGTCCTGAACAAAGAAGAAAACGTTAGTGAAGAGTTCAGGCAAAGAGTTATTGATTCAATGGGAATCCCGATCATCGCCTCAATCCCCGAAGACAATGCGGTAATTGATTCTGTAACAAAGAGGGTGCCAGTAGTTCATTTACACCCCCACTCCAAAGCAGCTAAAGCTTATAGGAAGCTTATAGAAGAAGTGACTGGAGAGCAGTTCCCAAGAAAGTTCGGAATAATGTCAAGAATTTTTGGTTAATAAACCTGGTTTCTTCACCTCTTTTTTAAACCAGTAAACCCACATCCCCAGAATCGTTAAGGTCAAAGCCCACCTCCACAATAACATGTGAGCGAACTCAAAAGCCGTTACGCCAAAATAAAAACCCACCAATATAGTGGTGACTATTCTGAACAAGTTTACTGCGTACACGACAAAAAAAGCTGGGACTAAAGGTTTTAACCGCTTCTTCCAAGCAACGTTCGGGACCGCGAACACCAACGCCAAGAACGCGATGAAAGACCTGTAACCCGTGCAAGACCTATCAATCCCTATAGGCGTGTCAAACCCCTCCAAGAGCAGGACAGGCATACCATATTCTTCGGTCAAATTAACGTTGACCGCTGGCGAGAGCAATAAAACCGTCTGGTCCGCTATGACTTTCTCCCAAACGTAAAAAGACTGGCTTGACTCCATGATAAAATAAAACGGGGCGGCGAGCAAGACGAACCTGACAAAAAATTTTAGTACGAACCAAAGCTTTCTCTCTCTTTTACTCCTCTTATTCTTCATTTCTTACAAACCCATTTTTTTTGATATTAATATTCAATATTTATGTTTATCACAATAAAGTATATAACAATTAAACCTTTTTTCTACTTATGCACAAGTACGTGTTCGTTTTTGGAGGAGTGATTTCTGGAGTTGGCAAAGGCGTTGTTACCGCCAGCATTGCGGCAATGCTCCAAAAGCGAGGATTAAAAGTGACTGTGGTCAAAATAGACCCCTACATCAACATTGACGCTGGAACCATGAGGCCAACAGAGCATGGAGAAGTCTGGGTCACTGAAGACGGTGGAGAGATTGATCAGGACTTCGGGCACTACGAGCGCTTCCTAAACATTAATTTACCGAAGGCCAATAACATCACGACAGGCCAGGTTTACAAAAAGATCATTGAAGACGAGCGAGCTGGCAAGTACCTTGGCAAAACAGTCCAATTCATCCCGCACGTGCTGGACCAGATAATTGAAAGGATTGAAAAATCTGCAAAAGGTTTTGACGTTTGCCTAGTCGAGAGCGGAGGAGTGGTAGGGGATTACGAGAACATCCCTTTCATGTTCGCTTTCAGACGCTTAGCCCTGAAAAAACCTGAAGACTCTTGCTCAGTGCTCGTGGTTTACCTGCCAACCCCAAATCACTTAGGGGAAATGAAAACCAAGCCCGCGCAGCACGCCATAAAAAGCGTGAGAGAACTTGGCATAAACCCTGATTTCATTATTTGCAGGTCAGAACAAGCAGTGGATGAGCTGAGAAAACAAAAAATTGCTGACTACTCAAACATTCTTCCAGAAAACATTATCAGCTCTCCCAACGTAAAAAACATTTACTCAATCCCCTTACTTTTCGAAAAACAAGATCTTGGAAAAAAAGTAACCGAAAAACTGGGGTTAAAAACTTGTGAACCTGATTGGAGTGATTGGCAAGCCTTATTGAACAAAAAGCTTTCAAAAAAACTTGTTATCAGTCTCGTATCAAAATATTACAAGACAGGGGATTTCGAGCTCCCTGACTCTTACGTTTCAATAATTCAAGCACTCAAACACTCCGCGAACCATCTTGGAGTTAACCTCGAATTGACTTGGATTAGTGGTGAAAAAATTGAGGAAAACCCTAAAAAATTAAAAGAACTGGATGAAGCTGATGGAGTAGTAGTCCTGCCAGGTTTCGGGGGTAAAGGAGTGGAAGGTAAGATAAAAGCGATTCAATGGCTCAGGGAAAACAACAAACCTTTTCTCGGAATTTGTTACGGAATGCAGTTAGCTGTCGTGGAGTTCGCCAGAAATGTTTGTGGCCTGAGCGGAGCTCATTCCACTGAATTGAGTCCTGGCACGAAAAACCCTGTCATCAACACTTTGCCAGAGCAGGGAGAAATACTAAAAAAATGTGCTTACGGGGCCACGATGCGGCTTGGCTCTCACCCCGCCAGGCTTGACAAGAACAGCCTGATTTATTCTTTTTACGGCTCTGAAACTGTTTGGGAGAGGCATAGGCATAGGTACGAAGTCAACCCTGAATACGTGGAAAAACTGGAGGGAAAGGGTTTATGGTTCAGCGGCAAGTCACCTGACGGCAAATTCGTGGAGTTCATGGAATTAAGGAATCACCCGTGTTTTGTGGGCACTCAAGCACACCCCGAATACAAGTCCAGGTTCACGCAACCCTCACCTTTTTACACGGGCTTTTTGAAGAAATGTTTAGAAATGAAAGATTGAAAAAGTTCTAAAACCCAAAAGAAAGGGTATGAAAAGAGTCCTGATTGTTTATGACACCAAGCACGGCTCAACCAAAAAAGTTAGTGAGTGGGTTAAGCAAGGTGTTGAAGCCAAAGGCGTGGGTTGCGTTGTTAAACATGTTTCTGAAGTAACTCATCTGGGTTATGACGCGGTCATCATTGGTTCACCGATTTACTATGAAAAACCGACTAAGCTCGTAACGGGATTTTTATCACGCAATCAGGAATCGTTGAAGAATCGTGTGGTCGGGGTTTTCGTTGTCTGCATGACAGATTTTTTCGAGCACTTACCCCAATTTTTTTTGAAAAGGCTTATAAACTCCCTGGGCAAAGAACCCGATGCTAAAACAGTCTTCGGCGGAGAACTTGAAGGCATCAGCAGGTTAAACGAAAAAGCGTGCAACGATTTTGGAAAAAAATTCAGGGAACTCTTATAAAAAAATGATTAAAGAATACTTTTTGAAACTTTTAAGCCTGTTAGGCCTCGTTTTCTGCATGTTCATTTTCAGTGCTTCCTCCATTACTGGATGGGAGAAAACGAATGGCTGTAAGGCTCCAGACCCGACTAAAGGATGGATTACTTGGAAGCATTATCCTTTTTACAAAAAATGTCCGAGCCCTGGCAACTCCTCTCACTCAATGAAAGGGTATCACCTGACTTACGAAAAAAGATAAAAACGCGTTCTTTCATGTTTAAAGAAAATGTTTGTTGTTTTCAAATGTGTTTGCGGGGAATGGCAGTATCAAGACGACCAATTCAAGACTAGAAAGTGCTCTAAGTGCGCGCGCACGATAAAACTGGTTAAAAGACGTGTTCTCGGAAAGGCGAGGACGGGTCAAGAAGCAAGGGTTATCATGCTGCACTTAAAGATGAAAGAACTTGGATTAAAACTTTGATTTGACCATTTCAATAAAAGACTTTTTTTTCAATTCTTTGAAGCGATTGAAAAAAATCTGTGCCAACGCCACTAAACACAATAAGCTGAAAAAGAGCATCAGTGAATTCGCGGTTCCAGGCAGAAAATAATAAGCTACTGCTACAAAAAAGAAGAAAGTCAATCTTTCAGCCCTGTCAAAAAAAGTGTGAACTTCTGATTTGCCTCCCCGGTATTTAAAATAGGATATGAGAACGGATAAGGAGGGCGCGAAAATCCCGAGATTTTGCGCTCCAGAGTGTATGACGAAAGCGCTTATCACAGCGACTTCAACCACTTTATCGCAAACCGCGTCGAAGTAAGCTCCGAACCGTGAAGCCGTCTTGAATTCTCTTGCCAATTGGCCGTCAATACCGTCTATAAGGAAAGCCAGTAAAACGAGTGCTAAAGCAACTGGATAATTCCAAAAAAAAGCTGTTGCCCCTAAAAGACCTAAAAACAATCCTGTCAGGGTTAGATGGTTCGGCTTCACTCCCATGCTTGCAAGAAAGACCACTAAGGGTTTTAGCGCGGGTGAAAAAAGCTTTTTTTGTTTTGCAAGCATTGTAATACAATAAATACTGTTTTGCTTTAAAATAGTTTTTTAAACTGCAACAATCATTACTGTTCTTTGAAAAAAAGAATGGAGTTCAAAAGACAATTATTTCACTTGTTTTTCGGATTGTTAACAGCTTACGGCATTTTTATTTTTAACACACACAATTTTGGTTTGGGAGGTAATCAAATCATGCTTGTACTGATTGGAGCAGGATTCCTAATTTTTCCGCCGATATCTTACTTGTTAAGTAAAGGCAACAAAGTTCCTTTGTTTGATGAGCTTGCTGAACAGCAATTGCGGGAAGGTGAAAAAGAGTTGCCAGGAAAATCTGCTTACTTGTTCTTCATTTCATTGGTCCCTGCCCTAATAATTTTTGATTGGAGAATAGTGATGACTGGGGTGGTCGGAGCTTCTTTTGTTGACACTGCTTCAACCATTGTCGGTTTCTATAAAGGAAAAAAGAAAATTGTTGGCAGCAAGACTTGGGAAGGGTTTCTAGCAGGTTTATTGTTCGCAGGTCTCGCAATGACGTTTTTCCTTGGTTTCTGGAAGGCTTTTGCCGTGGCAGCAATCCTCGCGCTTACTGAATTGATACCTACAAGAGAATTATTGGGTTTCGATGATAACCTCATACTTCCCTTGGCGGCGAGTTATTTAATCTGGATTCTGTGAGAAGTTTTTTATAATCCCGCAACCTTTCCTTAACTAAAATGGTTTTTGAACTGGTCAAGTTTCTTTTCTTGATGATTCCTCCTTACGTTGCTAACTCTACTCCTGTCCTTTTTTCCAAGATTAAAGCTCTCAACTTTTTGGACTTCCCTATTGACAGGGGGAAAACTTGGAAGGGTCGAAGAATCCTTGGGGATGGAAAAACTGTCAAAGGATTTGTAATGGGCGTTTTTTGGGGAAGCGTTGCAGGCACAGCCCTCGGAACCATAAAGCTTGGCTTCGCGCTCTCACTCGGAACCATGATTGGCGACCTTATAGGCTCTTTCTTAAAGCGCAGGCTTGAGGTGGAGCGCGGCAAATCTAATTGGTTGCTTGATCAAGAAACTTTCATTGTGTTCGCGTTAACGCTTGCCTCAATTCTTGAACCGATTAGTTGGGAGTACTGGCTCGCATTCCTCGCCATCACACCTCCAATCCATAGATTGGCTAATATAATTGCTAATAGGTTGAAACTTAAATCGGTCCCTTTTTAGACAGAGACTATTTAAGCTGTGGCTCTTTAATTAATCATTGCATTAAATGATTCCTTTAATAATGTTCTTCGTACTTTCAACGTTAACCACCCTTGTACTGTACCCTTTTTACGGTTTGCTGGTGGTAGTTCAAGCACTCCTCATTCTCATCGCGTCTTTCGTGGGCGAGCACATTGTTTCAAGCTGGGGTTATTACCACTACACTGATAAGAATGATTTCTTTATTGGAAACGTTCCAGTGTCCATCCCTTTATTCTGGGTTTTCTTCATTCAAATGAGTTTAATCGTGTCAAAGTTCTTTTTGCGTAGTGATTCGCTGATAGTCTTTGTTTCAGCACTGATTCTTTTTTTGCTTGATCTTTTATTTCTAGAACCTTTTCTCAGCAAAAGAAAAAAGTATTGGGTTTGGACTCCTAAAGAAAAAGGCATGTTCCATTTCATTCCAGAAGAAATCAATAACTTTACCGCCCCGTTTGGCAACTATTTCACGTGGTTCGTATTCCCTGTATTGATGAACACTCTCCTCGTATTCGGAATCAGGTACTTGGGAATCTGTCTATAACTCTTCTTCGTGCTTGTATTCTTCCTCGAACAATTTTTTTATGCTCTTCGCTTTTTTGTTCCCGACTTTACTGACTTTTTTCAAATCCTCTTCTTCAGCGAGAGATATAGCTTTTATGGTTCTGAACTCTTTCAAAAGATTTTTTGCAAGCATTATTCCTACGTTAGGAATCGCTGAGACCACGTACTCCTGAGCCTCCCTTAAACCCATAGGTTTCTTGGAGCCGTGAGGACTGAAATCTTTTTTTAAATTAAACTGTTCTCGCTTGGCTATGTGGAAAAGGGTTTGGGCAGTGTCTTCCATGCTATCAGTCCAAAGAATCGGGATACCGTAATCTATCGCGATTGAAGCGAGGGCTCCGCGTATAGCGTTTGGGTGCACGTTGGAACAGTACAGGCTTCCTTCACCCTCAATTAACAATAAAGGAATTTTATAATTTTGTTTAAGTTCTTTTAGTTGAGCGAAAAGTCTTTTGTCAATGATTGATTTCACGAAGTCGCTTAATTCTTTTCTTTCAACGCAAACCCTATCCGACAATTGGTAGTCCCCCACGTGTAATTGTTTTTGTTCCAGGTTAGCGCCCAATCGGTAAAGCACGCGGGAAACAGTGCTTTTAGATTCCCTGTGGTCAACTATTATTTTAGGAGTTTCCATGCAATTGAAATAAAAGTTTGTTTCAGAATAAAAAGATTTTTAATAAAAAAAAGGTTATGACCAGTATTCCTTAGAAGTCCTTTAACTTTTTTTGTTCTCTCAGCCTCATTTCTTGTTTCATGACGTCAAGAATTCCGTGCATGTTTTTCTCTTTGTGACGAGCTATCCAATGGTATTTTTCGTCCACAGCTCCTCGCGTCATCATCACATGAATCACGCCAAAGTTAGTTCTGCCAATCCTTCCCCGTCTTTGAATGGTTCTCAGCGCGGACGGAACGGGTTCGAAGAACACTCCAATGTCAGCGTTTTCTATGTGCAATCCTTCCTCACCAATGCTGGTCGCTACAAGAACATCGTACTCCCCTCCTCGAAACTTGTTCAGGACCTCCAATTGTTTTTTTTGTGTTAAACCCCTGGACTGCCCCACGAATTCCACGGGTTTAAAACCAGCTTTTGACAGGAGGTCTTTGACTTTTGACGCAGTGTACCGGTAATTGGTGAAAACAATTGCTTTGAAGTTCCCTACAAGTCTTTTCTCTTTGTTCAATAATTCTACGAGTTTATCGTACTTCGGATGAGTCACTCCTGATTCATTGGCTTCGTGAAGCGCTTTTATTGCTGTAATAAAGTCTGGGTCGTCAACAATTCTTTTAGCGCTCTTGCTTTTCTGTGACTTGAGTTTTCGGTAATAATTGAGCAGTGAAGCTAGGCCTTGGGTTTCCATTATTTCAATGGCGTGCAATAATTTGATAACTGTTGACAGGAGAAAAACGCCTTTAAAGTATTTTTGATTAGGTCTTCTGGACAGGGTTTTCATCATTTGTCTTTGCAGTATCAAAAACCTTTTTTTCGAGTAAGCACCTATCGTGTCCTTTTTTATGAAGTCATCTTCTTTGAGCTGCGTTAATATTTTTTGCAAAGTCTTACTCATTGACTCCTTTATTTTAACGTAAGGGTCGGGCAGTTCGACAGTCACGTAATTCACCGCTTTTTCTTTAACGTAGGATAGAACGTCCTGGTCCTTAACAGTTCTAATCTCGATTCTGGATATGTTTAGGGCTTCGCATATCTCGTCAATCTTCTCTTTATTTGAGCCAGGTGAAGCTGTCAAAGCGAGAATCCTTTGGTTTTTGGCTTGTTTAACGTACTGTTCGGCTAGGAAGACGTAAGAATAGTCTCCTACAGCACGGTGCGCTTCATCCACCACCAATAATGAAACGCTGTCAAAACGTATTCTTCCGCCGAGCAAGTCGTTCTCAACTGTTTGTGGCGTGGCGAAAATTATTTCGGAGTCGTCCCATAAATCTTTTCTTTCTATGGGTGCAATGCTTCCCGTTAAACAAACCATTTTTTTGTCCAAAAATTTTTTGAAAGTGTTGAGGTGCTGGTTGGCTAATGGTTTGGTCGGCGCCATGAACAGGACTTTTGATTTTTCATGCTTTTCCAACCTGTGTTTTGCTAATGCCAGGGCGAGAAAGGTTTTTCCCAGTCCTGTTGGCAGGACTACTAACGTGTTTTTATCAACGCAAGTCCCCAATATTTTTTCTTGGTAAAGCCTTAACTTTATTTTTTCCATTGTAACAGGATTAAGTAAAAAAAAGGTTATAAATTAAGTTTTTTCTTTCATTGAAGCTTTAATGAGTTCGTCAGCGCCGGACAGTTCTGGCATGACCACTTGATCAGCGCCCGCTGCTAAAAGTTTTCTCATCATTCGCTCGTTGTCAGCTCTAGCGTAAACCAGTATGTCTGGGTTGAGTTCTTTGGCTTCGAGTACGAGGAATAAGTTATCTTCTCCTCGCCCGAGCACTGCGTAGAAAAATTTTGCTTTTCTTATGCCTGCTTTTATGAGTGAAAACTCTTCCATCGCGTCCCCTTCTACCACAGGGTATTTGAAAACTCTTTCCATCTCCCTGATTTTCTTGTAGTCTTCCTCTATTATGACGAATGGTTTTTTCTCCTCTTTTAGTCGAGCAGCTATTCTTGAACCGACTCTTCCTGCACCGCAGATTATGTAGTGGTTGCTGAGCTTGTTTATTTTTGCCATGTTTATTGCCTCCGTTAATCCACCGTGGACTATCCAGCCCACAATGCTTTTCATCAAGTAGTATGTTGTGCCTACTGCGAAGAACGTTAATAACAGGTAGAAAACTCCGAGTCCGAGGGATTCGGGCAGTTCTCTTTCTGATTCGGATAAAATTATTCTTAGGGTCGTGTCATGAACCGCTTGTCTTAATGGTATGCCTTGAACGAACGCGACGAAAACAGAACCTAAAAATAGTAGTAATATTATGAGCGCGAACGCAACCGCTATGTGTTTTAAATCACTTACTTCATCAAAATC
>JAAOXT010000009.1 GCA_018221045.1 Nanobdellota archaeon
GGGAGCGTGGATGGCATTTTGAAGGATGAAAAGGTTATTCCGATGATCAATTCTTTTAGTGTGATTGAAGATGTTTTAGGGGGTAGTGATGGGGTTGACGTTACTGGTGGCATGGCTGGAAAATTGAAGGAATTGTGTGATTCGTGCCCAAAAGGTGGTAAGGTCAGAATTGTCAACGGTTTGGTTGAGGGCAGGGATCTCAAAGCTTTAAAAGGTGAAAGGGTTGTTGGGACAGAAATTTTTATTTAGATTTTTACCGTTTTTTGAATAGTTTTAAAAGGTTTTGCATGCTTTTTTGGTGTTAATGAAGGTTGTTGTGCTTGAGCCAATTCACGAAAAAGCTCTTGAGTTATTGAAAGAAAAGCATGAAGTAAGTTTTGACGAGAAAGACTTGGCGGAAGCGGAAGGGGTTGTCATCAGGACTTACACTAAAATTGACAAAGAATTTCTTGACAAGTTTCCTAGATTAAGGTTCGTGGTTCGTTGCGGAGTGGGCTTGGAGAACGTTGATGAAAAAGAGTGCAAGAAGCGAGGCGTTGAAGTGTTTAACTCTCCTGGCTCGAACTCCAACGCTGTTGCAGAACTAGTCATGGGTTTAATGCTTTCTCATTACCGAGGGATTCATGACGCCAATCATTCAGTCAAGAAAGGCGAGTGGAACAGGAATGATTTCTTGGGCGGGGAGTTGAACGGAAAAACTCTTGGATTAGTGGGTTTTGGCAACATTCCGAGAATCGTTGCCCGGCTCGCAAAAGCTTTCGGGTTAAAGGTTTTGGCTCACGACCCTTTCCTTAATGATGAACTGTTCGAGAAACATGATGTCGCCAAAATGGATTTGAATGACCTTATCGCTTCTTCGGATGTTGTCTCTGTTCACGTTCCATTGCTACCTGAAACCAAGAACTTGTTTGGCGAGGAGCGCTTGGGATGGATGAAAAAAGGTTCATTGCTCATCAATACTTCTCGTGGAGGCATTGTTGACGAGACCGCGTTGATTCAGGCGTTGAAGAGTAATTTGGGTGGCGCGTGCCTGGACGTTTTTGAGAACGAGCCTTTGCCTGCCGGGAGTGCTTTGCTCACAGCGCCTAACCTTCTCCTAACACCTCATATTGGGGCGATGACTGATAAATCTTTTAAGGATATGTGTGTTGAAGCTGTTAAAAAAGTGTTATGAAAATAAGTATTGTTGGCGCGGGTTACGTTGGACTGATTCAAGGAGTCGGGCTCGCCGAGCTGGGTCACGAAATCACTCTCATTGATATAGACCAGGATAAGGTGGATTTGATTAACAAGAAGGTTCCGCCGATTCACGAGCAAGGATTGGCTGAAGCTTTGAAAAAAGTTGAGTTGAAAGCTAGCACGAGTTACGACTCCATCAGTAAGGCGGATGTTGTGTTCGTGTGCGTTGGCACCCCCTCCCGAGAGGACGGGTCAATTAATTTGGATTACGTTTATTCCTGTGCTCACAGCATTAGCGAAAACTTGGACAAGTACGCAGTGGTTTGCGTTAAGAGCACTGTATTGCCAGGCACTACTGAAAAGTTTGGCGAAATCTTATCCGAGTCTGGCAGGGTTTTCGGGCTCGCCCATAACCCGGAGTTCTTGCGGGAAGGCACTGCTTTGAATGATTTCCGCAATCCTGACCGCGTCGTCGTTGGTCAAAGTGATGAGAAGAGTGGTGACATTGTTGCACGGATCTACGAGTCTTTCAATTGTGAGAAGTTGAGGACAAGCATTCGCGCATCGGAGATGATTAAGTACGTTGCCAACTCTTTTTTGGCGACTAAGATTTCTTTTGCTAACGAGGTGGCGAACATGTGTGAGAATTTTGGGGTTGACGCTAACGAGGTTTGGGAAGGGGTAGCGTTGGATAATCGCATCAACCCAAAGTTTTTGAGGCACGGAGCTGGTTTTGGGGGTTCGTGTTTTCCCAAGGACGTGAAAGCGCTGATTCACGCGTCAAAATCCGGTGGTTACGATCCTTTGATTCTTAACAGCGTCATCGAAACCAACGAGTTGCAGCCTAAACGTTTAATCAAGCTTTTGAAAACCTTGATGCCAGACGTTAAAGGCAAGAAAATTGGTGTGCTCGGACTCTCGTTCAAGCCTGGAACCACTGACGTGCGCGAAGCAGTTTCGCTCAAGGTTATTGATGAACTCCTCGGGGAAGGGGCGGAAGTCATTGCTTACGATCCTTCAGCAATGAAAGAAGCTAAAAAACTTTTAGGAGACAAAATATTATTCGCACAAACATTACAGGAAGCTTTAGAGAGAAGTGATGCCTGTCTTGTGGTAACTGAATGGGAAGAAATCGTTGAGCACGATTTTTCTGGTTTTGACAAGCCGTTGATTGATGGCCGCGGGGTCAAGAAGCCTAATCAGTCGTATCGACGAATTGGAAAACCATTTTAAACACGGATTGCCTTACTTTGTTTTATGGAAAAAAGGGGTAAAAAAGTGGGTAAAATAACCCATTATTTTGACAAGATTGGGGTTGCAATTGTAGAGCTTAACACAGTCCTCAAAGTTGGTGACAGGATTGGAATCGGGGACTTGGAGCAGGACGTTTCCTCAATGCAGATAGACAATAAAGCGATTAAAAAAGCTGGTAAGGGGCAGAGTATTGGGTTAAAAGTTGACGCTCTTGTCAGGAAAAATCAAGGAGTCTTCAAACTGTAAATGAAGACTTTCTTTTCTTTTTTTTAGATTTAGAATAAAGACTAATAAATAAATTAATTGTTAAATATTAATTATGAAATGTTTTGTAGATTCTAATGTGTTCATCTCTCTTATTCAAGACGAGTTCGGCAGAGGTTTAGAATTCATGACTCATAGAACCAAAGAATTCTTTGAGAGGGTAATTGATTGTCTTCACACTGTTGTGATATCAAGAGCTGTTATTCAAGAGATTAGCAAGATAACTCTTTTGAGAGATGCTGAAATAAACAACTTATTTGATGGGTTTGAAGATAAGATATCAATAGCAAAAATCAGTCCAGCGGATATGAACGTCGCTGAGAATCTTGATAAAAAACAACGCGTTGGCAGGATGGATGCCTTACACTTAATTATTGCAAAAAAAGAGAAATGTAACTGCGTTGTCACTTGGAATAAGAAGCATTTCCTCTTTGCTGAAGAGGAGATTAAAGTTTTGGACCCGCGTGAATTATGATTTATTGAGCGCTTCAAACATCTTGTCTTTCTCTTTTTTTGTCAGGAAGGGAGTGGTTGTCTTTGCTCCCCTCTTCTTGCTCAATTCCTTCAATTTCTCTATTTTGGTGAAGAATAAGTCTTTCCTTAATTCAATAATTAACTTGCGCACAGCTTCTCTTACAAACTCTGCCTTTGAAGAGTATAGACCTTCTTTTATGTAATCTTCTATCTCATTAATCATCCGCTCTTGAAACTGTATGGGCACTATTTTCGCCTTCGCCATATAAGTTTTATATAAGTTCTATATATAAATAGTTAAGCCTTTCTAAAAAAATTGGTTGTTTTGGACTTCTTTTTCTAAACATGGATTCAAATTTTAAAGAAAGATGTTGTGAAAGAAAAACAATGTTATTCCTAAAAATAGGATTAAATAATCCTAAAAAGAGGATTTTAAAATGTTAAAGAAAGAATTTGAGATATTGAAGCCGTTTGCTAAAAAGCTCTGGCAGGATAAAAGATTTATAACTTTGTCAGAACGAAACTAGTGTTATGAGGAAACTGAAAGGTTTTGTGAGGTTGATGCGGCCAAGCCAGTGGTTCAAATCGCTTTTTATTCTGATTGGCGGGGCCCCGGCTCTTTTGTTGATGGGTTTTCAGCCCTTGACCATTTTGGTTTTATCTTTTATTGGCGTGCTGGACATGATTCTGGTTCAAGGGGTTGTTTACGCGTTGAACGATATCTCGGATCTTGATTCTGACAAGAAGCATCCTGTTAAAAGGTTGCGCCCAATCCCTAGCGGCGCGTTATCAGTCTTGGAGGCCAAGTTTTTCGCGCTGGCCTTGTTCGTCTTTTCAAGCGTTCTTGCTTACACAATAAATATTAATTTGTTGAAAGTGAATTTGGCGTTGATTTTGGTTAACATTTTGTATAGTCAGAGACCTTTTCGTTTTAAGGACGTGCCAGTCCTGGATTTTTTCTGGATTGGTCTCGCGTTTCCGTTGAGGGTTGCTGCTGGTTGGTACTTGTTTGAGCCTTTTAACAAGGCAGGGTTCAGTTTTGATTTCGTGGTTTCGAAGACTTTGGTTTCTGGTTCGAGCATTCTTGACCTTCTCCTCAAGGCTCCTTCGCGTGTTTACGATGTCAGCGCTTCTTTTTCCACTGTCACCATTGCTTTCGTGACCATGGTTTTGTCAACGTATTTTTTGGCAGTGTTTTTATTGGTGGCTAAGCGTTGGGGTGAGCGCAAGAGCTTCGGGTTGAAGGCCAAGTTGTTCAGGCGGGTTCAGAAGGATTATGGGGAGTATCAGATGAGGATGTATACTATCCTGTCAGGAATCGCTTCAGTTTTTTTTATGGGCTTGCTAATGTGGAGTCTTAA
>JAAOXT010000001.1 GCA_018221045.1 Nanobdellota archaeon
GTGTTCATACAAAAAGGCGAGCCATGGCGAATCATTGACTCAGAAGACAACAAAATCTTTGTTGTACGCGAGGAAAGCCCGACCGGCGCCATCCCCAGCTGGGAAGGAGAACTCATGCCCGTACACCACGACGTGGCCCAAGAAGCAGGAAAAATACGGAAGAAAAAACTAAAAGTTTTTCCGGACGACCAAAAAATTTTGATTGAAAAATTTGGGGACCACGTCATAATACACGCGTGTTTCGGGAGCAAAACCAACGCGACAATCGGCAGGGTCATGACCGCACTACTCTCAACAGAACTCGGGAGCAGCGTGGGCTTGAACGTCGACCCCTACAGGATAATCATCAGGGTCCCGACCGCAAAAGACACTGACCTCGTTATCAAAAAGTTCTTGGAACTAAAACCTGAATGGGTCAAGCCAATACTCACGCAAAGCCTGAAAAACTCGACCATGTTCCTATGGAGGTTCGGGCACGTGGCCCAACGATTCGGCATCATCAAGAAAGGCTCGTCAATGACCAAACGCTGGCTCGAAAAACTAATCGACGTCTATGACCAAACGCCTTTGGTCAAAGAAGCCATGAACGAGGTTTTGAACGACAAGATGGACGTCGAAAAAGCGGAGCAAGCAATCAAAAACATGAGAAAAGGAAGCACTGAAATCAAGGTCTCAAAAGACAAGGAAGTATCACAATTAGGGGTGGAAGCGCTCATGAAAACCAGCATGAAAGAATTCATGAAACCCCGCGAGGCTTTTCAGGAAGTCCTGAACATCGTGGACAAACGATTAATCGAGACTAGGTTCTCGTTCACGTGCACGAACTGTGGAACGACATTAGGTAGTTATAGGGTGCGCTCAATTCCTGAAAACATGAAGTGCCATTCCTGCGGGGCGAGGACGTTGGGGTTCGTTAACTGGTTCTGGGACCGAGACAAATTAAAAGTTTTTAAGAAAAAAATGCGCGGAGAAAAACTGGACAAGAACGAGGAAAAAACGGTGAAAAACGTTCTTATATCCGCGGACTTGTTCATCGCGTTCGGCGGGTTGGCGTGCTACGTCATGGCGGGAAGAGGGGTCGGGCCAAGAACCGCGAAGCGCTTATTGTCAAAACCTTACGCCGAAAAAAAAGACTTGCTCAGAAGGATCATTGAAGCGGAAAAGAATTTTTTGAAAACCAAAAAGTACTGGAAAACCTAATCCTCTTTCTTTTTCACTTCTTTTTTCAACTTGTTCTCAACAAACTTGTGGAAAGTCAATCCCTTAAGAATCCTTGCAGCGGACTCCTTGGGAAACTTTTTCTTAATGTAAGTCACCTGGCATTCATACTTCTGCCTTAACTCTTCCATCTTATAACCCTTCAACATGGCTCTTCTAAACAAGTCTAACGGATCTTCCATAAACCTCCTCCCTTAATATTCACGCGAGTACCTCATCTTAATGCTCGCCCCTCCCGCAGGCATCACCTTTTGAATCTCTTCAATCCTAACGTTAAAACCTTTCTTCAAAAAATACTCTTTAATCTTGCCTGCAACCGCGCTGGACTTGTCGCTTCCAGGCACGATGGACAAAAAGTGCTTGGCCTGCCGTCTAATGGCTTCAACCGGGCCAGCAATAATTCTTCCTTTAGCAAACCCTATCGCGATGCGCGGCGAAACGTTATGAAAATACTTTTTCTTACCCTTAATCATGAAACCCCCTCTAGAAACGTACTCTCCCGACGGGGCGTGCTTGGTCACCTGCTCGGGCTTAACCAAATAAACATCCACTGAACGCCCTGCCTTCCAAGCACTGGAATACGACGCGGTTTGAACGCTTGCCTGCTCAAAATCCTGATCACCCGCCTTGGCCCCGTCCTTCATCACCGTGAACGGGGAGCCGTGAGTGTCAGCGTGCAAAACCATGTCCTTAACCTCCAAATGCTTTCTAATCAGGTTCTCGTTCTGACCCGCGTCCCTACCCGAAATGCACAGAAAACCTTCAGTGGTGTGAAACCATCTGAAAGACTCGAACCACTTCTTCTCCAACGGGACCTCAGCTTTCTCGTCCTCGCTCTTCTTAACCAAAACTTTCCGAGCTTTAGCGCTCACAATCTTTTTTTGAGAGTCCATCATCGCCGTCCTCGCGCCCTCTGCTTTAGACTTGTTCTTCTTAGCTTCCTCGAACAAGAGGTCAACGTTCTCGGCAACGGACTGAGTGAAATCGAAATCTATAACCTGACCATCCAACAATAATTCCATCACTCCTTCATCATAACGAATCTTGTCAACGATTCCTGCCTCATAATTACCTCCATCCTTCTCAGTGTCCAACCTTTGAACAACCTCCTCCCAAGAATACCCCTGCTGCCTGGCGCTAAGCAAGGAGCCAACAATCCTCTCCACAAGCGAGAAATTGGTTTGCAAAGCTTTGCCCTTAGCGAACGCTTCCTCCGACCTGGCTTCAAAACTTTTCAACTGGCCTCCCTGGGACTCCAAAACCTGCTCCAAACGCTCCAACTCGCCGGCGCTGACCTGAACAACCCCTTCAGAAACCTGCTTCTTCCTTTCCTTAACGTAAAACTCGTTCAACGCCTGATTAAAACTTGGGAAAACCTTTTTCTGGGACTCCGCGTAAACGTTCAACTGAAGGGGAACAACGTCCACGTACTTGCCCGCGCCCAAAACAATGTTGGGCTCAGGACTATTTCTTAATTGTTTAATCATGTCAAAAAAATTGGTTGAAATGTTGCTCAACGCCAAAGCGGACAACTGCTTGGGTGGAGCGGACTTGTCGACCTTGGCCCGGAAACAAAGTTCTTCAGCGTACTTCCCACCCAAACCAACGTCAATGGCGAGAGCGCGGACAACATCCTTTTTCTGCGAATGAATCAGCACGGAATTCAACGACCTCTCATCAATAACGTTATTGCTAGGAGGAAAACCGTACTCGCGTTTAGGCCGAATACTCCGGCTAGACCAGTCCTGAACCTTAAGCGGAGCGATAATCTTGTACTCGTCATCGCAAAGAATCATGTTGCCCTTAGAAAAAAACTCGCAAACCAAAATGTAACCCTTACCCTTTTTGATGAAATGAATCTCGATAATTCTTTCAAAACCCTTCTGAACAAGCTTAGACATGACCGCGCCGCTCAAGTGCTTGCGCAAAAACATGCAGAAATGAGACGGGTAAGTCGGGTTAGGAAATAGTTGCTCGGTCACGTACAAGACTTCAGGAACGATTATTCGCAAATCCTTTTTCTTAAGCTCTGAGTGGTAAAGAGCGAACAAAAACTCTTTCTCAAAAGGATTGTAAATTTTTTCCACTTTAGAGCCAACAAGTTTTCTCAACTCGCTTGTGATAGTGATAAAATCGAAAGACGAAGATTCCCTCATCAATAAACGAGAAAAGCTTGTTAAACTTATATATTTTGTTGAACGCTAACCTCCAGATTTGAACAAATAAAAGCAAAATACTTATAAACAACTGTTCAGTTTATTGAACATATGTTTAAAGAATTGAACACGTTAAAAGTTTTCTTGGAAACCCCTACCAAAGAGTTTAACGTGAGAGAAGTATCAAGGCTATTAAAAATCAGCCCCGCTACTAGCAGTAAGAAACTGAAAAATTTCGCGAGAAAAGGCTTGCTGAAAGAGAGAAAAGAAAAAATCTTCATTTTCTACAAGGCGAATCTGGAAAACGAAGCTTACACAGACCTCAAAACTTTTTATAACATAAGAAAAATAAAAAAATCCGGTTTAATAAACAGCATAAACGACTTCTACCTTAAACCAACAATCGTCCTGTTCGGCTCCGCAGCTCATGGCGTGGACACCGAAACAAGCGATTTCGACCTGCTAATCCTATCAGAAAAAACCAAAGAATTTCCGCACAAAAAAATTTTTGAAAAAAAATTGAACAGAAAACTGCAAATCTTCGCGGTCAAAAACGTTCACGACTTGAAGAACGAGCACTTAGTGAACAACGTGTTAAACGGAATCGTCTTACAAGGAGGCATAAAATGGACTTAGACGAGTGTTATAGAAAAGGCCTCATTAAGAAAACAAGAATTGACAAAGAACTAATAAAATCCCTTATCGAAATGTCAAACAATAGGATTAAAAAACTTTAACGTTCTCAAAAAGCTCATGGAGAGGGCAGTGTTTTACCTAAACAACATTCACCTTGACACCAGTGAAAGCAAGATTCCCACTCTGAAATTGTTCGGCAAGACAGAAGATGGAAAAAAGGTTTGCGCGATAACAAGCAAAGTCAAAGACTATTTGTGGGTTGTCACGAACGCGAACATCAAAGAACTGGAAAACTACGAGTTAGAAACCCATGAAGGACTGTGCACAGTCGAAAAAGTTGTTATAAAAGAAAAAATGCTTGACGGCCAAAAAGTGATGGCTGCACAAGTATGGGTTAACAACCCAAAATTGACCGGGTACCTTGGCTCAGTGCTAAGAAAAACAGAAAAGTTCTCACAAGTCTATGAAGACGACATCCCCTTCATCCAAAAATACATTATTGACCACGACCTCAAAAGCTTCAGCAAAGTAGCGGTAACAGGAAACAAGATACCAAGAACTGGTTTCAAAGTGGACGAGTTAATCCAGATGCGCGAAATCGAAAACGCTAACGGGGAAACCGCGAAACCAGTCGTCCTAGCGTTCGACATCGAAACGTACAATCCTCGCAAAGAAGTTTTCGTCCGCGGAAACGAAATAATCATGATATCCTTCAAAAGCTCTAAAGGGTTCAGCAAAGTAATCACGTGGAAAAAATTTGAAGGAGGAGAAAACGTGGAATTCGTTGAAGACGAGAAAGCCCTCATCCAAAAATTCTTCAAAACACTGAAAGAAATTGGTCCAGACGTCCTCGTAGGATTCAACTCGGACGCGTTCGACATACCATCAATAATGGACCGGGCAAAAAAGTTCGGGGTCAAACAAGTCGCCGGCCTGGACGGAACAGGCTTCAAAGTCGTCCGCTCCAGCAGCGGGCCCGCAATATGGATTAACGGGATAACCCACATAGACCTCTACCCCTTCTTCTCAAGAACCATGGCTGACCGGCTCAAAACAGACATCATGAGCCTTAACAGGATATCCAAAGAAGTCCTGAACCAAAGCAAAAAAAGCCTGGATTACGAAAAAATAAACGAGCTATGGGCTTCAGACAACCCGAAAGACATTTGCGAATACTGCCTGACTGACGCGGAACTCACCCTAAAACTATTCGAAAAAATATTCCCCGTGATGATGGAATTCTCCAAAACAGTCCAGCAACAAGTCTTCAAAACGTGCAGGGCCACCTACGGAAACCTGGTCGAAGACTACTTGCTGAAAGAAAACCCGAACTTCAACGAACTCAGGAAAAGAAAACCATCCAAAGAAGAATTCATTAAAAGAAGAAAAACCAGTTTTAAAGGAGGATACGTTCACGAACCCAAACCCGGACTCTACCAAAACCTGGCCGTCTTCGACTTCAAATCACTGTACCCGAGCATAATCATCTCCCACAACATAAGCCCTTCATCACTCATGAAAGGAAAAAAAGAGGACGGGCACGCGGTCCCGGAAGAAGACTACTGGTTCGCCAAAAAACCCGTGGGAATGATCCCAAAAATCCTCGAAGAACTCGTGAACCGAAGGATAGGAATCAAACGCATAATGAAAGACGTTGACGTTAAAAGCTCCCAGCACGCCATACTCGACGCCCGCCAATACTCGCTGAAAATAATTGCCAACTCGTTCTACGGTTACCTCGGCTTCCCAAAATCCCGTTGGTACTCCATCAAATGCGCGAAAGCCGTGACAAGCTTTGGCAGGGATTACATCAAAAAAATAATTGAACAATCCAAAAAAGCCGGTTTCGAAGTCGTTTACGCTGACACGGACTCGGTTTTCATTTACAAAAAGAAAAGCGTGTTCAGAAGCGCTCGCAAAACTTACGAAAAATTTCTGAAACAAATCAACGAATCCCTGCACGGATTCATGAAAATGGATTTTGAAGGACTCTACAAGAAAGGACTGTTCATCTCCAAAAAATCGGACCTTGTAGGCGCTAAAAAAAAGTACGCTCTCCTCGACGAACACGGAAACCTGGTGATTAAAGGATTCGAGTACGTCAGACGAGACTGGTCGCCCCTAGCTAAAAAAATTCAGTTAAAAGTCCTCAAAAAAGTGCTGGCAGAAAACGCGTCCAAAAACGCGGTAAAACTTGTCAAAAACGAGTTAAAAAAGCTAAGACTCGGAAAAACCCCCCTAAAAGAACTAATCATCAGCGTTCAACTGAAAAAAAAACTGGAAAACTATTCGTCCATCGGCCCTCACGTGGCTGCAGCGATGAAAGCGGAGAAAAAAGGTTATTTCATCAACCCGGGAATGCTAGTGCAATTCATAATAATTAAAGGAGAAGGAAGTGTTTCAGAGAAAGCGTTTATCTATGAGCAAGTTAAAAAAGAAGATTTAAAATATGACCCCGAATATTATGTTTATAAACAAGTACTGCCCAGCGTGAAAAGAATACTTGACGCCTTAAACGTCAAGGAAGAAAAATATTTGAGCTCGCAAAGCAAAGAAGACTTAACAAGTTTCATAAAATGAAGGAAGAATACATCAAAGCAGGAAAAATAGCTTCTAAAGTTAGAGAGAAATCCAAAAAACTGCTAAAAGAAGGGGCGAGCATTCAAGCAATCGTAAAAAAAGTAGAGTCCTGGATTCATGAAAACAAAGGCGGAATAGCCTTCCCTGTCAACATTTCTTTAAACGATTACGCTGCTCACGACACGGCTTCCGGAAAAGATAACAGAAAACTGAACAGAGGTGACGTGGTAAAAGTCGATATCGGGGTTCACGTGAACGGATTCATAGCTGACACCGCGTACACAGTAGAAATCCGGACCAAAAAGCACAAAAAAATGCTTGAAGCCAACAAAGAAGCTCTTCAAAAAGTGCTGAAAATGGTGGAGCCAGGCGTCAAGCTCTGCAAGATAGGCGCCCTGGTCGAAAAAGAAGCTGAAAAAAACGGTTTCAAACCCATAAAAAATTTGAGCGGGCACTCACTGGAACAATGGAATCTTCACGCAGGGCTAACGATTCCGAACTACGATAACGGGGACAAAACCGTGATCAAAGACGACACGGCGGTCGCCATCGAACCTTTCTTCACCAACGGTTTCGGCGAAGTAGTGAACGCAAGGGAAAAAAAGATATTCATGCTCGAAAAACGGCTTCCCGTAAGACTCCCAAAAGTCAGGGACATCCTCAAATACATAGAAGAGAATTACAAAACCTTCCCTTTCAGCAAGGCATGGCTTGAAAAAGAGTTTGGTAGAGGATGGGTTAACATCTCGCTCCCAATACTCATCAAAAGCGGGTGCCTGAAAAGTTTTCCAGCGCTAAAAGAAAAAAAAGAAGGGATTGTATCTCAATTCGAGCACACAATAGTTTTTTTTAACGGCAAAAAAGTGATTACAACGCTTTAAAACCGAAACCAATAAATAATTAGACTCCTAACCTTTCCTAAAGGTGTAAAAAAATGTCTAGAATACCATTAGCCCCCGTTGGCAGGCTTATAGAGAAAGCAGGAGCCAAAAGGGTCAGCGAAGACGCCAAAAAAAGTTTATCCAAAGTCCTTGGAGAAATAGCCATTCAGATTTCTGAAAGAGCTGTCATGTTAGCCAAGCACGCTGGAAGAAAAACGATTAAGAAAAGCGACGTGGACCTCGCTAAAAAAGAGATTTGGGACTAAGTCTTCTTATCCTTTTTGCCAGGGCAATTAATGTTAGGGCAAAAACGCCACGGCCTTCTGCCATACCTTATCTCAACGATTTTAACCCCACAATCCTTGCACAGCTTATCTGTCACGTACAAACCCCCTTTCTGGGGTAGTGGCCAGCCGTTAGAGCACTTCGGGTAGTTAGAGCACCCGCAAAACCTTTTCCCAGTCCTTCTTGAACGAATAACCCTCATGTTCCCCACCCCGCACTTCGGGCAAGGGCAAATAATTAAATCCTCTTTAAGCGCTTCCCTTAACTCCTTTGACACAACTTTTTCTTTTGACTCCAATTTATTAATGGCTATTAGCAAACCTTTTTTCGAATGGTTTATGACGTAATCCTTAGACCTTTTTCCACCAGCTATTTTTTCCATTTCTGACTCAAGCTCGGAGGTCATGTGAGGATTCGTTATGTCCTCACAATTTTTTTTAAGAACGTGTATTAACGCGAAACCAATATTATTGGGCTCGAAAGTTTTTGGTTCAACGTAACCCCTATAAACAATTTTTTGCAGTATCGAATGCCTCGTGCTTTTGGTCCCAAGGTTTTTCTCATCCATGATTTTCAGCAAAGTGCTGGCGCCATAACGCTTGGGAGGCTGAGTCTCTTTTTCATCACTCCACAACTTTTTAACATCAACTTTATCCCCCTCCAACAGTTCTGGAAGCGCGAACTCCTTGGGTTTGTAAAAGTCATAATATTTCATCCAACCTTTTTTCGTGATTATCATACCATTTGACACGAACTCGTGGCCCTTAGCGTCAAACTCAATTCTGGTCCTTTTTTCCAAGCCGTCTTCGGACAGGGTTGCGAAGAATCTTTTAACTATTAGTTCATAAACCTTTTTTTCTTGGCTGCCAATCTTTTTTGGAAGCCCTACGGGATGGATTGGTGGGTGGTCCGTCGTTTTTTTACTGCCCCTAGAAGGACTTAAATCCTTGCCAATAAAGTCTTTGGCGTGCTCGTATTGGCGCGATAGTTTCGAGAGAATTTTTTGGAGGTTAAGCGATTTAGGGTAAACAGTGTTAGACGTTCTCGGGTATGAAATGAATCCTCTTATGTAAAGGTGTTCTGCTATGCGCATGCTGTTCGCGGGCGAGTACCCGAACTCGTTATGACATGTTCTCAAAAAAGCTGTCGTGTTGAAAGGTGCTGGGCGAGGAACCTTTCTTTGAGAGACCTTAAATGATTTGACGGTCATCTTTTTTATGTTCTTTGACAGAATTTTTTTAACTTTTTTCCCGTCTTTAAAAACTCCTTTATGCTCTGCTTCAAAAACCTTTTTTTTGAAAAGCTTGGCTTTAAGCTCCCAATACTTTTCCGGCTTGAACCTTTGTCTTTGCTTTGCCCTATCAACAATCATTTTAAGAACAGGTGTTTGAACCCTTCCCACAGACAAATAACTGTTTCCGAACCTGTGACCCAGCGCTGACACAAGTCTCGTCAGCGCAGCCCCCCATAAAAGGTCAATATCTCTTCTGGCTTCAGCCGAGTCCGCCAAGTCGTCGTCTAACTTTTTGAGATTTTTGAACGCTTCTCGAATGTCTTCCTCTGTTATGGCTGAGAACAACGCTCTTCTGACCTTTACCTTCGGGTTTTTTGCTTTCACGAACTCCAAGCCTTCCCTGCCTATCAACTCTCCTTCCCTGTCATTGTCCGTCGCGATAATCACTTCATCAGCGTTCTTCCCGACTTTTTCCAAATACTTGGCGATGCCTGGCATTGACACTTTCTGGATTATGTCCGCTTTCAGCAAGTCCTTAACCTTGTTTTTAGACCACGAGGAATACTCTTTCGGAAAGTCTGCCTGAACAATGTGACCGCTCAACGGAACCGTGACGAACCCATCCCACTTGTAAGCACTGAATTTTTTGGAGAACTTCTCCTGCTTTGCCTTGCCTGAAGAAAGTATATCAGAAATCCTTTTCGCTGCAATCGCTTTTTCAGCAATGATTATCTTACGCATTCCAGTTTATTCTTAAAGAGCGGGTTTAAAAGTGTTACTCACACCAAATCATAAACCCTGATGTTTGAGTAAATCGGGCCTTCAGGCGTCAGCACGCTTTTTTTGAACACGACTTTATCAACTTCAAAACCCAATCTTTCCGAACTTTTTTGCTCAACCATTTTTTTAAACAAATCTTTACTCGAAATAAACCGGGTTCTCGCAAGGGTTAAATGCGGCTCGTTGGTCAAAGAGGTCAAGCCCATCACCCTCAACCTTATCCTAATCTCTTTTTGCATGGTTTCAAGAACTTTTTTGCCTTTTGAAACGTTCATCAAAAGAACCCTTGGTCTTAAAACGTTAGGTATAATCGTTAATCCTTCAAGCTCTAAGCGAAACCGTTTCACGCCTTCAAAAGTTCTTTCAAGCATTTTTTCAGCCCTGAAAACCTTATTTTCAGGAATCCCTCTCCTCTCATCCTTAGTGAAGAAAGCTAGGGTTACGTGAATGTTCCGCTCCTCAACACTTTTTCCTGTGAATAAGGGCGAAAAACTTTTTTGAATTTCCACCACTTTTTTCTTAACCTCTTCAGGAACCTCCACTGCCACGAAACACCGCACGAAATCCATTGAATAAAATAAAAGGTTAATCAACGATTTAAAGGTTAGTTTTATAATCCTGCGACTAATAGAAATTATTCGATGTTGGACATAAAACTCGTAAGAAATCAATCGGAAATAGTGAAAAAAGATCTTAAGCGCAGAAAAGAATCCGAAAAAATCGGGTGGGTTGAAGACCTGATAAGAAAAGACGCTGCCTGGAGAAAATCGCTGATGAACGTTCAAAAGCTTCAGCACAAAAGAAACGTTGTGTCAAAAGAGATAAGCAAACTGAAAGGTCGTGAAAGAAACAGAAAAATTGCTGAAATGCGAAGCGTGAACTCGCAAATAGACAGGTTAAACAATAACGCCAAAAAAAGTCGAGAAAAAGCTCAATGGTACTTGGACAGACTGCCAAACCTGATGCACGAAAGCGTTCCTTACGGAAAAGATGATTCGGCAAACCAAGAAATACGCAGGTGGGGTGAAAAACCAAAATTCTCTTTCAAACCCCGAGACCACATTGAACTAATGGAAAAACTGGGTTTATTGGATTTAGAGAGAGCTGCAAAAGTCAGTGGCTCTCGCTTCTACTACCTAAAAGGGGCTGCGGTAAAACTGGATCTGGCTTTAATAAACTTCGCGCTGGACTTCCTGAACGAAAAAGGGTTCAAACCAGTCCTAACCCCAGTCATAGTCAACCTTCCAGCGCTTTACGGAACAGGATTCCTCCCGCTAGGCGAAGAAGACATTTACCGCGTTGGAGAAGATCAGGCGCTCATAGGGACAAGCGAAGTCGCTCTCGGAGCCATGCACATGAACGAAATACTTGACGTTAAAGACTTACCCCTGCGCTACGCCGGGTTCTCCCAATGCTTCAGGACGGAAGCGGGAAGTCATGGCAGGGACACCAAAGGCATATACAGGGTTCACCAATTCAACAAAGTTGAACAATTCGTTTTCTGCAAGCCAGAAGACAGTTGGAACGAGCACGAATCAATGATTAAAAACGTTGAAAAAATCTTCCAAAAATTAAAGCTTCACTACAGAATCGTCAACATGTGCACAGGGGATCTGGGTTGGGTCGCCGCTAAAAAATATGATTTGGAAGCTTGGCTGCCAAACAGGAAAAGTTTTGCAGAAGTGGCCAGTTGCAGCAACTGCACAGACTATCAGGCTAGACGCTTAAACGTTCGCTTTAAAAGAAAACAAGGCGTGCCGAACGAACACGTGCACACCCTTAACAGCACCGCTCTAGCGACCACCAGAACAATTGTTGCAATAATCGAGAACTACCAGCAAAGAGATGGGAGCATTAAAATCCCGAACGCGCTGCAACCATATATGAACGGGCTCAAAAAAGTTGGTTAACCTCAAAAAAAACAATTGTTTTAAAAACTGTTGAACCCATTCTTCATTTTAAATGAAAATACTTGCCGCGTCAGACATTCATGGAGACACAAGAATATCTGAACGCTTAGCCCGAAAAGCTGAAGCCGAAAAAGTTGACTTTGTCATACTGTGCGGAGACCTGACCTTCTTCGAAAGATCTTTAGAAGGAATTCTCGGGCCCTTCGTTAAAAAAGGTCTAAAAGTTTTTTTCGTGCCAGGAAACCATGAAACAACGAGCACTGCCGAAAAGTTAAGCTCTGCTTACGCTCCTAACGCCATGAACATTCACGGCAAAACCGTTGTGTTAAACGACGAAGTCGGGCTGTTCGGCTGGTACACCCAAGATTTCGTTGACGTTAAGAAAAAAATAATGGTCACTCACATCCCACCAACAAACACGCTGATCTCAATGGTTAACGGCGCGTGCATGGGAAGCCCGAGCGTCAGGGACGCGGTGAACAAGTTTCAACCAGACTTACTGTTGTGTGGTCACGTTCACGAAACCTTCGGCGTGCAAGACACGATTGGAAGAACGCGAATAATAAACACGGGTCCGGAAGGAATCATTCTAGAAATCTAGCTGCTCGCAAAGCACTGGAAACCGTTGAACAATAGCTTTCCAAAAAATAAACTTTTGATGGGTCCGAAAATTTTTTAACGTGGGGCAAAAAATCTTGCAAGAAAGAATTATAATCCTTCATTACTTCGTGAAAACGCTCCTCTTTTTCAACAGTCATTGCCAAGCTTTCTAAGGAATAAAAAACTATTCCAGCTATGGCCACGCCTTGCTCTAACCCAACCATCTCTTCAGAAGGGTTGTCGTAAATTGACTCAACGTGCTCCCTGAATTTATCTAAATTCAATACTTCTTCGAAACCTATTTTTAAAACAAAGCCCAAATCCTCCAGCAACTTCCTGCCTGACGACAAAACTTCATCTAAACTTTTTGCATGGGGTTCAACTTTCATCTTTATCCATAAAAGAAGGGAACAATTTTTAAGATTTATTATACTAAAGAATCACGGATAATGAAAGCAGTTCTGATAACTGGCACGCCTGGCACTGGCAAAACATTGTTAGCCAAATCACTCGCGGGCAAAGGACTGGGCATTTACGTTGACGTCAAAAAAATAGTTCACGAAAAAAAATTCTTGCAAGCCGGCTACGATGAAAAAAGAAAATCATTAATCATTAACGAGCAAGAACTAGCCCGCTACTTTAACAGCGTGATAAAGCACTCAAGAAAAACACTAATAATAGATTCACTGCTCTCCCACCACATGAGCCACGAAAACTCAAAGATTTGCTTCGTGCTAAGATGCAATCCAAAAGAATTGAAAAAGCGGTTGAAAAAAAGAAAATATCTCAAACAAAAAATCGACGAAAACCTTGAAGCCGAAAAACTGGACGTCGTGCTCGTAGAAGCCTTGGAAAACAAGCACAGGGTTCACGAAATCGATACTACACACAAAAAAATTGATGAAACCAGCAGGGAAGCCGAAAAAGTGCTGAAAAAAAAAGTTAAAGCGAGTTACGGTAAAATAAGATGGATGTAAAACAAGTAACCCTGATAATTATTTTATTATCCGCTATTTTCCTCATATCCCAACAACTTCCTGAAAAAATTGATTTAAAAAAACTGGACAAAAAATTGGTTGGACAAAAATACTTATTTGAAGGAAACTATTCTCAAATCTTCATAAAAGACGGATTATCCATTTACAATTTATCACAAGGAAATCACAGCGTCAAGCTCGTATTCTTCAAAACAATTTTCCTGAACAAGAACGACGTGGTAGAAGGAGTGGTCGAATATTATGAAGGAGAACTAGAAATAATTGGTCTCAGAGTTTTCTAATACTTTCTTTTAATCAGGAAATCAGCTATTTCCAAAAAAATTTTCTTGCTCTTCCCGTCTGGAAGAACGTTCAAATGCTCTTTACCCTCTTTAACAAGTTTTTCAGAAATTTTTCTTGCATGCTCAACGCTGCCCTTACTCTCCATTAAAGAAATGACGTGCTCCACCTCGCTCTGCGTTACCTGATTCCTATCCTTGCTCAAAATAATTTTAACCATTTTTTTCTCCTCGCCTGACAAGCTGTTCAGCAAGTGGATTATCATCAAAGTCCGTTTACCCTCCAATATGTCTCCACCCTTTTCTTTGCCGTACCCGTGCTCGTCTTTCTCCTCTCTCTCAATGTTAAGAATGTCATCCTGAATCTGAAAAGCTATCGCGATCTTCTCGCCGAACGCTCCCAATCCTTTAAGCGTTTTTTCGTCCGCCCCTCCAATCATGGCTCCAACCTCAATTGGACTCCTTCCAGAGTAATAACCCGTCTTTCCTGTCACCATCCTAAAATAATCGTTTTCGTTAAGACTCCAAACGTTTTTCTCAACCCAATAAATATCCAATGACTGGCCCTCAACTGTTTTGTAATAAAGCTCAAACATTTTATCCATGACTTTCAAAGTCATGTCATCCCCCAATAACTCTCTGTTCTTTGACAGCATCTTAAAAACGGTTATGAGCAACCCGTCACCAACGTTAACGGCTATCGGCACGCCGTGCGTCCTATGAAGACAGGGTTTTCCCCTCCTCATTTCAGACCCGTCCTCAATGTCGTCGTGAACCAATGCGAAAGACTGAAACATTTCAATAGACGCAGCAGTGCGCAAAGCTTTCATCGGGTCGCCGCCCACAGCTTTACAAGCCAGCAAACATAGAAAGGGTCTAAGACGCTTCCCCCCCCTGGAAGGATAGTCCTTTAATAACTCATAAAACTCTTTGTAAGGCTCTTTTTCAGGAAGAAAAGAGAACATTTCCCTATCAATAATAGGTATCCATTTTTTTAATTCGTCCATCATCACAAAAAAACCAGAATTCAGTAAAGTATTAAAACCTTTCTAATGAATATTATTCAAATGTTTTTAAGGATAATACGCCCACTCAACTGCTTCATAGCTTTCCTAACAGTAATGGTTTTCTTCTCAATACTTGGGGTTCTGAACTTGGAAGCAGTGCTTGCAGGAACAAGCGTTTTCTTGATATGCGCTGGAGGAAACGTGATAAACGATTACTATGACTCAGAAATCGACAAGAAAAACCAGCCTAACCGACCAATCCCATCAGGAGAAATCAGCTTGAAAAACGCTCTACTGTTAAGCATAACTTTGTTCGTCACGGCAAACCTCTTCTCATCCCTTTTAGGATTTTTCCCACTTGTTTTCACCATCAGCATCTCAGCCCTCCTAATTTTTTACGCCAAGCGCTCAAAAAAAATAGGGCTCAGCGGGAACATCATATGCGCGTTCGCGACCAGTTCAATAATTCTTTACGTAGGCGCCATAACCCATTCATTTAACACTTCAATCCTCTTCATCGTCCCCATTTTTTTCCTATCCCTATCAAGAGAAATCGTTAAAGATATTGAGGACATGCCCGGCGACAGCATCGTAGGCAAATTCACTTTTCCACTGAAATCAGGGGAAAACAAGGCAGCTCAACTGGCAGCAATAATGATATTCGTTTGCCTCATATTCTCCTTCTTCTTCATCCTCTACGCTTTTCCTAAAGGCGTTCTTTTCCTAGCGCTAGTCATAAGCTCGTACTTAGCGATAAAATCTTTTGAAGACTTTTTGAAAAACCCTTCAAAACACGCGATTCAAGTTCAGAAAACCCAAAAAATCATAATGATAATCTTACTCTCAGGATTCGTGATACCATGAAACTCTGTGTTTTATTAGACCCTAACAAAAAACAAGTGAATAACGTTATTGAAGCCTGCAAGCTCGTCGGCAATAAACGCGAAATAGAATGGTGGGTCGGATGCTCCAAAAGCAATGCGAACTCTGTTAAAGAAATTAGCCGAAAAATGCGTGAGAAAGGATTAAAACCTATCCACCTGTTCCCCGGAAGACTTCTTCACTTAAGAGCGCTGAAACACGCAGACAACCTCTTAGTCCCAAGACTCGTCATCTGCAAGAACAAGAAACTAAAACTTGTTAACACTCTTGGCTACTGGATCACCAGATGGATAAAAAACAAAACTGTTTTCGGATACCTCGTGACTGGTTCTGATTCAAGCGTTGGGAAAAGGATTAAGGCAGAAAAACTAAGCGACCAAAAAATAATTGAGTTATCCAAAAAATTTTTGGATAACCACGAAGTTGACGGGTTATACCTTGAAGCAGGAAGCGGCCACAAAAAACACGTCACGCCAAAAGTTGTTAAAGCAATCAAAAAAATCTTGAAGAACAAAACATTACTCGTTGGAGGAGGAATAAAGAATCCCAAAATGGCTAAAAAACTTTTCAAAGCCGGAGCTGACAAAGTCGTTGTCGGAACCGTGTTTGAACTGAACGACATCAAAAAAATTGTTAAATCCATCCAATCTTTCTTATAAAAAAAATGTTAAAGGACATGGGCTGCGCCCTGTTAGGAGTACTAGCAGGAGTCGTCACAGGAGTGATTCCGGGCCTGCACGTAAACACCATCTCCTTCTTCATCCTATTAAGCAGTACAACCAATACTGGACTAATCTTTTTCACGATTGGAATGCTTGTTTCTCACAACTTCTTCGACTTTTTGCCGTCAATATTCTTGAGCGCTCCTGAAGAAGCAACATCACTATCAGTCAGTGTTGGCAAAAAATGGCTGTTAAAAGGAAAAGGTTGGGAAGCCATAAAAATAGCTAATCTGGGCGGACTTTGTTCGCTCCTGATAAGCGTTCTATTATCTCCTTTACTCTTACTGTTCATCCCTTTCTTGTACAATAACTTCAGTTATTTGACAGGCGTAATCCTTGCAGGAGTAAGCCTGCACTTACTGCTGAAAGAAAAAAATTTCTGGAAAGCTGTGACCGTCTTCGTCATGGCAGGAACCCTCGGATTCATAACCTTAAGAACTCACTTGTTGCCCCACCCACTAATGGCATTGCTAACAGGATTGTTCGGTATGAGCTCCTTGCTTGAAAGCTTAAAAGAAAAAACTGTGATACCCAAACAAATCAGGGTTTACGGAAACGAGCTAACCAAAAAAGAGTTGATGACTGGCTCCCTGAAAGGATCCTTATCCTCCATTCTTTTAGGTTTTATTCCAGCCATAGGCCCGTCGCAAGCCAGTCTTTTAGTAGACGACACCAGAAAAAGCGATGAAGAATTGCTAGTTGGCCTGGGAGGCGTGAACACCTCAGACATAATCCTATCTTTAATCGCTTTATTCACCATTGGAAAAGCCAGAAGCGGAGCCCTAAAAGTCCTGCAAGACAAATTCGTTTTCGAGAACATTTTTTTCTTCTACTTGATGATCGCCTGCTTCGTATCCGCAATAGCTTCTTTCATCCTGATAAAACTTATTGGCCCATGGTTCGTCAAATTTTTTGAAAAAATGAATTACCAAAAGCTTTGTTCAGCAATGCTCGTATTCCTATGCATTCTAATCCTCGCATTTAATGGTTGGGAAGGACTCATAGTGTCAATAACAGGTGCCTTAATCGGTTTTTACGCGAAAGGCGTGAGAAAAAGCCAGTTAATGTCAGCTTTAATGGTACCAACCCTATTCTACTTTTTTTTCTGAATCTTCTTGTTAAGAGCCATCACTAACTTCTTCGGATCAACTCCATGAGATTTAGCGCCCTGCTCAATGCTTTCAACATTTGCCATTCCACACATGGCGCAAGCCATGCCATGCTCAAAAAAAACCTCTGCGAGCTCTGGGTGTTTTGATAGAACTTCACCAAATTTTTCCTTACCATTCAATTTAGCCATGAATTAACAAAATTAAAAGAACGAATTAATAAACTTTACTAAAAATTTAACTATAGTTAATCGAACTTGTATTCTTAAGTATATTAATCTTTATATACACTGATTATAGTACTATCGTTGGATTTAGAATACAACATATTGTGGTTTTGACAACGTTCTTTTTTTTCGATACAACCACCATGAGGAGATGATATTATTTGAAGTGCCCTTTTTGCAACACGGACAACAATTTCGTAATAGATAAAAGAGAAAGCCCTGACGGAACGTCTAACAGGAGACGCAGAGAATGCAATAAGTGCAAGAAAAGGTTTACCACTTATGAAACAGTAGCTGACATAAACGTTTTTGTTGTTAAAAAAGATGGGGGCAGAGAAGTTTTTGACAAAGAAAAAATGATCAAGGGATTAATGAAAGCCTGTGAGAAAAGACCTATCAGCTATGAACAAATAACTTCTCTCGCAAACCGGATTGCCGCAAAAATAAAGGATAAGGGCTCAAGAGAAATCAACAGCCGAGAAATAGGTGAACTCGTCATGAAAGAGTTGAAGAAATTAGATAAAATAGCTTACATCAGGTTCGCCTCAGTGTACAGAGAATTCACGGATCTGAGCTCATTTGAAAGCGAGCTTAAAAAATTGTTAAAAAAATAGGTGTGATTAGAAATGTCAATTGAAAGAATACAAAAAAGAGATGGAAGAATCGCAAACTTTGAGCCAAATAAAATAACCGACGTCATTTTCAAGGCTGCCGTGGCTGTTGGAGGAAGCGACAGAAAACTTTCCGAAGAGCTTTCAAAAAAAGTGATCAAACTGCTGGAAGAAACGTTCCCCAACGGGGAAATCCCTTGCGTCGAGGACGTGCAGGACGCTGTTGAAAAAATTCTCATTAAAAATGGTCACGCCAAAACATCCAAAGCCTACATTCTTTACAGGGATAGGCGGGCAAGAGTTAGGGACTCGCAGAACCTTTTAATCAACATCAAGGAATTGACGGACGGGTACTTGTCGCAAGCAGACTGGAGAGTCAGGGAAAACGGAAACATGACTTATTCTTTATCAGGTCTGATGATGCACGTAACCGGAGCGGTGCTGGCTAACTACACGTTATCAAACGTTTACCCTCCTGAAATCTCTGAAGCTCACAGAAAGGGAGATATTCACATGCACGACCTTGGCATGGGCATCAGTGGTTATTGTGCAGGGTGGAGCCTGAGACAATTACTGATGGAAGGTTTCAACGGGGTTCCTGGAAAAATAGATTCCACTCCTCCAAAGCACTTGGACTCCGCGTTATGGCAGATGATAAACTTCATCGGAACTCTTCAAAACGAGTGGGCAGGAGCCCAAGCCTTCAGCTCTTTCGACACTTTCCTAGCCCCGTTCATCAAAACAGATAAGCTAGACTATGACAAAGTAAAGCAAGCGGTTCAAGGATTCATATTTAACATGAACGTTCCCAGCAGGTGGGGCGGGCAGTGCGTCAGCGAAGACACTGAATGTCTTACGAACAATGGATGGAAATTCTACAAAGAAATAAGTTCAAAAGATAAGATTGCAACGTTCAACGTTAAAACCAAAAAAATAGAATACTTGAAGCAGGAAAGAGTTAAAGAATACGATTATGACGGTTACCTGATAAAATTATCAAACAGGACTCAAGAACAATTAGTAACTCCTAATCACAAAGTTGTGAGAAAAGTTTTCAACTCAAACAAGTACGTTCTCGAAGAAGCAGGAGACTTGCTAAAACTTAAAACAGGGGTCATGATTCCTAACTCTGCTTCAACAAGCTCAAAAGAAGAAGTGAAAGACTATTTGATTGAACTCATTGCTTGGCTAGTAAGTGAAGGAACTTTCAGCGAAGACCGGAAAAGAGTGTCATTATTCCAGAGCGAAAAAAACAAGAGCAAAGTGGAAAAGATAAGAAAATGTTTGCGCGAAAATGGCTTTAAATGGGATGAAACAAAACGAATCCACGGATTCGGAAATAATTACACTATAAGGTTCAGGTTTAATCAGGAAAGCTCAAGAAAAGTGCGAAGAACGCTGAATTCAAAACAAGTGCCTGAATTCGTCAAAAAATTGTCGAAAAGACAGATAAAACTTTTCATAGACACTTATGTTCTGGGCGACGGGCACGTGGAAAAAAACGGGAGGACAAGGATTTACACCAAGGATGATGGTGTGTTGAACTCTCTTCAGGAACTGTGCTCGCTCTGCGAATACGGGACAACAGTTTACCAAAGAGAAAACGGGGTTTACACGATAAACCTAATAAGAAACAAAGATACTCTGGTAAAATTATCCAAAGTAAAATATAAAGGAAAAGTGTGGTGCCCGACCACAAAAAACGGGACTTTTGTGGCAAGAAGAAAAGGAAACGTTTTCATAACAGGAAACACGCCCTTTAGTAATCTTACTTTTGACTGGATGGTTCCTGAAGACTTGAAAAACGCGAAAGCCATTGTCGGAGGCAAAGAAATGGACTTCAATTACGGGGACTGCCAGAAAGAAATGGACATGATTAACAAAGCGTTTCTGGAAGTTATGATGAAAGGAGACGCTAGCGGGAGAATATTCACTTTCCCAATACCGACTTACAACATAACTAAAGATTTTGACTGGGAGAGCGAGAACGCAAAAATACTTTTTGACATGACAGCGAGATACGGGATACCCTACTTTCAGAACTTCATAAACAGTGATTTGAACCCGTCAGACATTAGGAGCATGTGTTGCAGGCTTCAAATGGACATGAGAGAACTCAGGAAGAGAGGAAACGGCTTGTTCGGCGCTGCAGAAATGACTGGATCCATAGGAGTTATCACGCTGAACATGGCAAGAATAGGTTACTTATCAAAAAACAAAGAAGATTTTTTGTTCAGAGTTGAAAAACAGATGACAATCGCGAAAAACTCGCTTGAAATAAAAAGAAAAGTTGTTGAGAAAAACATGGAAGGCGGGCTCATGCCTTTTTCAAAAAGATACTTGGGAACCCTAAAAAACCATTTTTCAACCATAGGCCTCAACGGGATGAACGAAGCAATGCTTAACTTCATGGGAAAAGACCTGTCAAATCCGGAAGCAATAAACTTCACAAAAGATGTTCTGGAATTCATGAGGAATAAGATAAAAGAGATTCAGGAAGAAACAGGCCACATGTATAATTTGGAGGCCACTCCCGCAGAAGGTGTTAGTTACAGGTTCGCCAAAAAAGACGTTGGATTGTTCCCAGACATAATCGTGGCAAACCCTGAAGAGTTCAAAAAAGGGGCTGAGCCGTACTACACTAACTCAACAACGCTGCCCGTTGATTTAACTGACGACCTATTCCAAGCCTTGGAGTTGCAGGACGATTTGCAAACCCTTTACACGGGCGGAACAGTGTTCCACGCCTTCTTGAAAGAAAACCTTAACAGCGGAGAAACCTGCAAAAAACTTGTTCGAAAAGTGGCCGAGTCTTTCAAAATGCCTTACTTCACCGTAACCCCAACTTTCAGCATATGCCCCGTGCACGGGTACCTAAAAGGAAGGGTTTGGAACTGCCCGCACGAGCACACCGAAGCACAAATTGAAAAATGGGGGGCGAAAAGAGAGAAAGAAACAGTGATTCCTTGCGAGGTTTTCAGCAGGGTGGTCGGGTATTTCAGGCCAGTCCAGCAGTGGAACGACGGCAAACAGTCAGAGTTCATGAAAAGAAAAGAGTTCAGCAACGAAAAACTGTTAGAAAAAGCGAAATGAACATTGCAGGAATCATCAAGAACTCTTTTATAGATTTTCCCGGAGAGATAAGCGCAGTGGTCTTCACTCAGGGGTGCAACATGTCATGCCCTTACTGCCACAACCCCGAGTTAAACCCTATCAAGAAAGGAAGCGTTTCAGAAAAAGAAGTTCTTGAATTTCTTAGGAACAGGAAGAAATACTTGTCAGGAGTCGTGCTGACAGGAGGGGAGCCGACACTACAAAAAAACTTGATTCCTTTTCTTAAAAAAATAAAAAGTCTTGGTTTCAAAGTAAAACTTGACACCAACGGAACCAACCCCAGAATCCTAAAAAAAATATTAAAAGAAAAGGTTTTGGACTACTTAGCCATGGACGTGAAAACCTGCTTTGACAAGTATCATTTGTCCGGAGCGAATCGCGTGGAAAACATAAAAAAATCTATGCAAATCATAAAGGACTCCGGACTCAAGTATGAATTCAGAACAACCTTCGTCCCAGGGATTGTTTCAGCAGAAGACGTACCAAAAATGTGTGAAATGATTAAAGGAACCGAAAAGTACGTTATGCAACAGTTCGAGCCCAATAAGACGCTGAATCAGGAGTTCAGCAAAGTCAAACCCTATCCTAAAAAAGTTTTAGACGAGTTTAAAAAAGTGTTTGAAAATCATGCTGATGAAGTGCTTCTGATCGGTTTTTAATCCACGAAACCGCTTGTCTCCGTGTGCATCGTCTTATCGCAATCAGGGTTCCTGCATCTATACGAGACCCCAAAACCTCCAATAAAAAGTTTAGGGAAAAAGTCGTCCGAGTTTTCATAACCTCCAAAACCGCTTATGATAGGGTGACCCAAAGTAACTTTTTTGCATAATTTAGTTAGATTGGACGAAAACGTTTTAGATCAGGTGAGAGAAAAACTTGAATACTGGTTTGGCGAGACGTTAAGAATACAATTGCTCACTTGATTCCTACAACCACTTTTTTGTCTTTTATTTTAACTTCTTTAATCAAATAATCGTCGAGTTCTTTATTCTCTGTTAACTCGAAGGTTTTTGCGCCGACAACCCGAATCATGTTTTCGAGCCAAGGGCCTAAAAATTTTTTGAGCTGCTGGTCGCAAATCACCACGCAATCAATAAATTCCTCTCTCTTCAAACCTTTTTTCTTTCTTAGTTCTTGAACCCTTCTTTGAACTTCTCTAGCGTAACCTTCGCTGAGCAAAGAGTCATCCATTTTAGGGTTGACGAAATGCTTGTCCCCAAACATTTTTTTCTTCGGTCGCCCAACCAAAATTTTTTTGATGTTTGTCTGAGACTCCACTAACCCTCGCAGTTCGCCGAGGCTGTGAGGCGCCCACGCCTCCTTTAACGGCCAGCGCTGAGTCACCCCTAATTCCTCCCTGAGCGATAACAGGTTTGTTATAACTTTTTTGGCAACAACCATTTTCGCTTCCAGTTTTGGGTTGATGAACGAGTTATCAGGTTTTGGTAGTTTTTCGTGGTGCACGCTCAACTCTTTGAGCCCGAACGGCTTAAAGGATTGATAAGCTTGTTCTGTTATGAAAGGGCAGACCGGCGCCAATAAAGGCAGGAGTTTTTTGAAAACGTGAAGGAGCACTTCCAATACTGTTCTTTTTCTCTTATCGTCGCCTAGAGACACGTCATCTCTCACGAATTTTATGTAAGACCTGCTCAAGTCCTCAAGAAAAAAGTTTTGTAAAAGCACGGGTATTTCGTTTAAACCGTACTTGTCGAGTTTTTTCAAGACTTGTTTGTTGACCGTGTTTATTCTTGAGAGTATCCATTTGTCAGCCACGCTTAATTCTTTTTGGTTCAGTTTTCCTTTCGGAGCGCAGCCAGTGAACTCCACGTAACGGTTGACGTATTCTACCAGGTTCCAAAGAACGTTCAGGCTCCTGTACGTTTCTTTCATTTTGGTTTCGTCGAACTTTATGTCAATTCCTGGAGAACTCCCGCCAAGCATGTACAACCTGAAAATGTCTGCTCCGTATTTTTGGAGGGTTTCCTTTATTGGCAGGTAGTTTTGCTTGCGTTTACTGAGAAAATCTCCTTTCATATCTGTCATGAACCCGTGCAGGTATACGGTGTCGTAAAGGTTTTTTCCAAAAGTGACCAGGCTCATAGCCATTAATCCGTAGAACCATCCTCTGAACTGGTCTTTAGATTCTGTTAAAAAGTCTATTTTTGAGAGCTCTTCTTCGAACAATTTTTTGTTTTTGAACGGATAACCGAGTGACGCGAAAGGCGTGCAGGAAGAATCTATCCACACGTCAATGATGTCAGAATGCCTTTTGAAAGTTCCTCCGCAAGAACACGCCCACTTGATTTTATCGACAACGTCTTTATGCAGGTCTTTCGGCTTTTTTCCCGATTTTTTTTGGAGTTCTTTCACGCTTCCAATGAACTCTTTTTTTTCGCATTTATTGCAAATCCATAAGGGGAATGGCGTGCCCCAAAATCTTTGCCTGGTCACCCCCCAATCTTTTACGCATTGCAACCAGTTTTTGAAGGATTTTGACCCAGCCCATTCTGGAATCCAGTTGACTTTTTTGTTGGCTTTGAGCATTTGGTTTTTGAACTTGGTTACTTTCAAGAACCATTGGTCCGTCACCCTGAACAGCACGGGGGATTTGCATCTCTCGCAGTGAGGATAAGAGTGCTCTATTTGTGTTTGCAGGATGAGAATTCCTTTTTGTTCAAGCATTTCAACTATTTTTTTGTCGTCAAATCTTGCTTTCATGCCCGCAAAAACGCCGGCTTCTTCAGTGAAAAAACCTGATTCGTTCACAGGGTTGAACGCTGGAATCCCGTGCTTAACCCCCATCTCGTGGTCTTCTGGACCGCAGCCTGGCGCGCAGTGAACCAGGCCGGTTCCCGCGCTTAAGTCAACGTACTTGTCAGATAGTATTACTTTATGAATCCATTTTCCTTTGAACTCTTTTTGAGCGGGGATTTCTTTCAGGAAAGCGTGCTCGTAAGCCAAACCTTCCAAGTCTTTTCCTTTAATTTTTTCGATTATTTTGTAGTTTTTTCCTACGAGTCCGAGGACAGCGTTAACCAGGCCCTGAGCGAGTATCCAGACTTCTCCGTCAACTCTTATTCGAACATAATCTAATTTAGGGTTAACCATGACTGCCATGTTTGAAGGAAGGGTCCACGGGGTCGTGGTCCACACGACAAGGTATTCGTTATTTTCCTTTACTTTGAATTTTACGAAGACACTGTTTTCTTTAACGTCTTTGTGCACTACTTCGTAGTTCCCTGCCAAGGCCGTGCCGCAGCGAGGGCACCACGTGAGAACTTTGGTTCCTTCATAAAGTAAACCTTTATTGTAAGCTTTTTTCAGCGCCCACCACATGCTTTCCATAAAAGACGGGTTGACTGCCATGTATATATTGTCCCATTCAGCCCATTCCCCGAGCCTGTAGAAAACGTCAGCCATTTCCGCAGACTCTTTTTTCACAAATTCTTTGCATTCTTTTATGAACTTGTCAGTTCCGAAAGCCTCTATTTCACCTTTGTTTCGAAGCCCGAGCTTCTTCTCCATAGTCACCTCGATGGGCAGCCCGTGAGTATCGAACCCTGGCTGGTCCCAAACGTTAAATCCTTGCATTCTTTTCATCCTGCGGACAAAATCTTTAACGCAACGGTTCCAGGCTGTGTGGGGTCCGGAGTCGCCTGTAGTGTACGGCGGGCCATCGTGAAGAACGAATCTCTTGTTCTTAGAGTTCTTTTTCTTAAGCTTCTCGTAAACCTTGTTATTCTTCCAGAAATTTATCACTTCAGGTTCTAACTCGGTTGGAACATATTTACTCATGATGAATAACCCCCAGAAACCCGTATTTAAAAACTTTAAGAAAATTAAGTGAATTACTAGAAACGAAATGATTCTAGTCTATACCAAAACTTATAAAAATTTTCAGCATTTATTCATTACAATGGCAGCAATACGTTATTTATTGGGTTGGCCTATTTCAGCTGAAAAAAGGTTAAAAATTAAAGAACTTATGAAAAAACACTTTGAGAATACACGTTATTTTACAGGCAATAAATGTTGTATTTCAGCTGTTGGAGACGTAACTCCTGAAGGAATAGACGCTTTACTCATTGACATGAAGGAACAAGATTTGCCTGGTTGGCATTTAGGTATTTCTTTACTCGAACCAGAGGAAGATTTCTTAAGTAAAATTCCAAAACCCCATCATGTAACCTTAAGATATGAAACAGATACAAAAAGTTAGTTGAAATCAACTGCTATTAATTGCATCTTAATGCATAAGCATCTTTCTAGCTAATGAATTCTGTTAGCCCTGTTTGCTTTTCTATTTCGTAACCAAAGTTTTGTTCAATCCTTTCGTTCAACAGTTCAAGAACTTGCTTTAAGTAATCGTTCATGTGAAATTCTTTGCCAAGATTCATCGATATATCAACGTATTTTTTAACGCTTCCTTCAGCTATCGTGAAAATTATTTTGCCCCTGCATTTAGAGCATTTGCCTGACAGGGGTGGCCTGCGAAACTTTTCGTTGCAGCTAACGCACCTGACTTGCTGGGTTGAAAACTTTCTCAGGTTACCTTTAATGTCCCTCAAGAAGTGTCGCTCAATCACCAGCCTAGCAACGTCGTCAGCGTCAACCGCGCTAATCTTATCCGCCAAATCCATCTGCCCCCTAACCTTATCCCGCATCGTGGCCAACGTTTTATAAGCTGAAACCGTTGCGCCCGCGCTCAACGAAGACGTGGGATGAGTGAACCACAAGTTCTTGTATTGTTCTGGCTTTCCAAGTCTTACCGCTACTTTGTCAATTTTCACGTCCCAAGGGTAAAGCATTTTTTCAGTCGCCTTATAAAATTCAAGCGGATACTTTTTTACGGTGTCCAACGCGTGTACCTCACTGTCTATTTCTAACGGGTTTATCATCGTCGTCATCACTAGCGGGGCGTCCATGGTTCTTCCACCCCTTCGATTTGGCAGGTATTGTCTGCTAAAGTTTAGGAGCGCGTCCATCAGCATTAAAACACAGTCCTCGTCCCCATCACAGTTTCTTCTGGTGGCTGCGTGCATGTAAGGGTGAGCGTAAAAAGCCTGTGAATCACTGAAACCAATTATTCTCCCAAGAGTTGCGGCGCTGGTGTGAGGGGCTAGCACGAGCACTAACTGGCCGAGAAGGTCTTCTTCTTTTTTTATCCTGTAAACAGGTTTAATCTTGTAAATTTTTTCGAGCTCCTCGTCAACAAAATTGCAAATCTTAGTCAACTCTTCCGCAGCGTTCGATTCAGCGTGATTTTTGCATTTTGGCAGTATAACATCCTGAGGAAAGAGTTCGAGCAACTGACCTTCATTATCCAAGGGTTTGCCGTAAACATCCTCAGTATACCCCAATTTTTTCAGGTCTTTAACGCTCGCCGATATTTCGTGAGGGTAAAAATGGGTTACCGGCAGTTCAATCATGTCAAACCTTGAAGTCCCATCTTTATTGACATAAGTCTTATTCTTCGCCCTCAATATTGATTTCGGCAGTATTTCAGAAATGTGATACTTATTGCTTGTTCCTCTGGGGCCTTTCACTAGTTCAGGCATATCGCATTTCAACCTTTTCAAAACGTTTTCAGTATAATCTTCAATTCTGATAGGTCTTTTATTGTAATTTAATGTTTCATTGTTGCAGTGAATTTTTTCTTTGGTTAAAACCCCGCACCTCATGCAAGTCCTTTGGCGCTCGCAACTCCCCCCGCACTTCTCGCATAAAGAAGTTATGGTCTTGCTTCCGCAGTTATTGCATTTGTAAAACGGGAAGTCTGTCTCAACAAAACCTTCCTTTATCGCGGCGTTAAGGCTTCTCAACCTCCCACCTTGAACGCCTACAGGGAATAATCCGTGAGGCTTTCCTTTAAGGGTTCTAAGCTTCGCTTTTTCAGGTCTTCCCATTCGCGACCCAACGTAAATACCTACTTTATCCTTCAACGAGTGCTTGCACAACTGGTTCACTGCATCCAAACAGTCTTTGCTGTTTTTGAGTATGTCAAGAATGTTTTCTTTTTCTAAACTCCCCAAGTTAAAAAGTATGGAATCTGCTTCATTCCCTTGAATTATTATTTGCTCGCCGATTAATTGATGAGGTAGAAACAATTTTTCAAGAATTTCTTTCACTTTCTCGTTGAACTCCCCTTTTATCAGTTCACTTGATTTTTGAGAACTTCTCAACCAGGAATAAATCCTTTCCAGTTCGCGCAACGAGATATTATTCCAAAACAAGGTGAACTCTGGGTGTAAAGCAATTCCTAGCCTCTCAGAAACAATCTTTGCCTGGTCAATGCCAGGTTTTTCTGTAAAAGGCTTGTCGACCCAGCTCATCAATTCCTCTCTTGTTATGCCAAGCTTGTCAGCTAAGAAAACGTCTTCTCCCATGTTCTTTTCCAACAATAAAGCCCACCACTCCCTAACAAACGGGGATGGGACCAGGGCTTGACCGTTTTCAGAGAATTCGCCGTGACTTACAAGAATGTCGCCTAAAAACAGGATTTTCTTTATTTTTGGCAGGACTTGGTTGGCTTGCTCAACGGTTTCCACATTAACGACTGACCCGTTTTCTAAAAGGACGACAGGACCTTTTATTGAATCGCAAGGGGTGAGGGCGGTAGCTTTTCCCGGCCGCTCAATTTTCAGCTGGGTTCCTATGGCCAAGAAGTCTCCAGTCACTTTCATCGTTGCTGGGTGTATTGAACACGCGGCTAACCCGCTAAGCCTGCTTCTTCCATACCTTAACCTGAAACCTCCTCTTCTCATAGGATAACCGATTATGGGTCTTCCGGCAACAGCGTCCTGAATGTATCTCGTGTTAGGAGCGACTCCTTTGTCCGGTCCAGAACCTTTTTTGCTTCCAAGTATTTCCGCTTGAATTCTTAAGAACTCGTCAAGGAAAAGCCAGTTTTCCAAACCAAAATCTTTTCCCCATTCATGAATTTTTTTCACCACTTTCTTCGCTTTCTGAGCGATTCCTTCCGCAATAACAAGGCACATACCTCCTCTAATCATGTTCGTCTCAACCCTTGGCAAATCCTTGTCCTTGGATACTTCAAACTTGGTTGTCGGGTCACCAGTTATCTCGACTGGAAGGTTCTTCAAAAGAAAAACTATTTCTTTTCTTGAAGGATGGTACTGCAGTCTTGAAACCCTATCATGATAATCGTTAATCTCCGTAACGTATCGCTCAATTTCTTTCTCGCTCGGATCATATTCTGAAAAACCCATTTCTTTCCTGATGTAATCAGCGATGAGAACGCTGACCGCTTCTGCTGTTCCTCCAGAAGCGCGTATGGGCCCAGCGTAATACACTGCCACGTAATCTTTGCCATCCCTTCTCTTCTTTATTTTTGCTTCAACAAAGCCTTCCAGAGGTGCTGAAACTATTCCCAGAGTGATGTAAGCAAGAGCTATTCTAACCCCTGCTTCAAAAGCTTTCACGGGTTCATCAAACTTCAAGAATTTATTCATCGCAACTTCTTTTCCAATGATTAAGGCAACCCTCCAGTCACTGAAACCAAATTCTTTCTCTAACTCAATTATTCTTTTTGGAATTCCTTTACCCACTATTTCAGGAATCACTGCTGAAACCAATCTGACAACCCTTTCAGCCATGTTTTTGGCCATTGGAATGTCAACGTTTGTTTCAGGGTCAAAACCTTTTTCTCTCGCTTTTGTCGCGACGCCGTAAAGTTTTTCAGTCTCTTCCTGAAGTCTTTTAAAATATTCTTCGATGTTCATCTGCAAAACTCCATCATCAGCATCTTATTGTTCTGCAAGTTTAATATCGGGACTTTACCAGGGTGAGGAGTTATCCCCAGTTTTTGCTGGAAAGACGTTTGTGCCTGCCAGCAGGAAGCGGACAACGCGATAGTGCTATTATAACGAGTTATGGCTGACACGTGCAAGTGGCCAGAAGCAAGCACGTCTGGAACAGTGCTCATCACGAGATGATCTTGTTCATACATGTCACGACCAACCGCTCCATGAGGAGTTCCTAAATGCCGCTTTTTTAACAAAAATTTCAGCACTGCCTCAGGGTGCTCGTAACCCCTTTTTCTAAGACTATTAACGTTGTCAAGGTACCACGTAAACGAGGTTCCATGATAAAGCAGCACGTCAAACCCGCAAAAATCGTTTTTAGCGTGGATGTTAACACGACTCGGATTCGATAACAGGGTCGCGTTTGGAAGCTCGTATAAGTCCTTTGCAAAGCTTTTTCGCGGAAAAGGTTGCGGTTCTATCAATCTTGTCGCGTCGTGATTGCCAGGAATCATTATTAAATTTATTTCTTCAGGAATCTGGGACAAATACTTGCTTACCTCTCGGTACTGTCGATAAACATCATCTATTAAAAGCTCTTTATCCTGCTCCGGATAAATTCCAACCCCCTCCACCAAGTCTCCGACCACGAATAAATATTTTATTTTTCTGGCAACCTTTTTCTGGTTTGCAGGCCCTTCATTCCCTTTCAACCATTTCAGGAAATTGGAGAACTCCTTGCTCAAGAAATTGTTTGAGCCCACGTGAAGATCCCCGATGAAAGCCGCGTAAACTTCTTCATCCGCGCGCTTGGCTTGCCTATCCGAAGGTATTTCCGGAAAAAAAACGTTATCCACGTACAAGTACCTGCCTTTTTTAGTTCCTTCAACACCTATCACTTCATCATGAATAATGCTCTCCGCTAAAGGATAAGCTAAGGACTTGGTCGTTATCATCCCCATTATCTTACCCGTCGGGTCTTCAAATTCCAAAAAATAGTTTCCAGAAGACACTTTCCTTACTTCAGAAACCATCACTATTGCCTGCACTTTATCATTACTCCTCTGAGAAGTTATCCTTGAAAGAGATAGGGGCATGGAAAGCGACGGCCTGTTTAAAAGAATTTTTTTCAGCGAATCATACCTGTTAAGATAATGTTTCACGAAATGCTTTAACTTGATTTCTCGATTACTCCAATCATAACTTTTCAAAACGTTGACCCGTGAATGCAAGTCCTCTCTGACGGTTTTAGACTCCTTTGTTTTCAATATTTTGACGGGTTTTTGAAATTCCTTAAACTTCAGGTAAACTTCCTCATTGATAACGAAAGGTTTGGGCTCCATTTTTTTGACAAAATCCAAGAAAGGATTTATTTCATGCCCCATGTCCTCCAAGTTGAAGGAAGAGTCCAACAAAAACCCGCTATTATAGAACTCTTGGATGAGAGTTTTCATAATTCCAACACCCCTTTAAGAATGTTATTCACTTTCAACAAGGAATCTGAAGGTATCGCCAGAGATATCTGCCTTGTCCTCCCGCCCCTACCCCTATACAAGATTTTCGTGTTTATTATCCCCATAATATCTAACTCAGCGATAAGGTCTGACACTCTTCGACTAGTCAAAGGTTTCAGCCCGACCTTATTAGCTATCTGCCCGTACATATCGTAAATATTGCTTGACTCGACAGGGGACTCGACTTCTAAGAGTTTTATTATTGAAAAAAGAACTATTTGAGATTGTTTAGGCTGTTTTTCAATAAGCGTTGCCACATTGTCCCTTTCAATCTTTTCCTGAGCCATGTCCACGTGAGCTTCTCTGACGGAGCTAGACCTCTCCCTTTCAGCTAACTCTGCCGAAACCCTAAGCAATTCCAGAGCTTTTCTCGCGTCACCGTTCTCTCTTGCAGCATAAGCCGCGCATTTAGAGATAACAGGTTCTTTAACAACACCATCAAAAAAAGATATGTTCGCCCTTTCAGTTAACAAGTCTTTTAACTGGTCAGCATTGTAAGGAGAGAAAACGAATTCTTCTTCGCCTAAAGAAGATTTGGTTCTCGGGTCAAGATATTGTATGAATGTTGTGTCATTAGAAATGCCGATAAAAGATATTTCTGAATTCTGAAGTTTATCTGAATTAATTCTTGTCAAACTATACATCAACTCACTTTTTTTACCATCCTTCTTAACAAGATTGTCTATCTCGTCAAGAACAAGTATCACCTTTCTTTTATTGGAATCAATGGACCTGCAAAAAATGTCATAAACCTCTTGCGTTGGAAGCCCTGTTGCAGGAACTTTCTCCCCAAAATTTCTTGCCAGCTCCGCGAACAACCTGTACTCAGTATCCGCGGACTTACCAATTTTACAATTAAGAAACACTATGTCCAATGGAGTACCGTTCTCTTCGGCCTTTTTCTTTAACTGCTCGCAAACAAATTTAACGCAAACAGTCTTTCCTGTTCCAGGCTTACCATACACCAACAAGTTAGAAGGTTTTCTTTGATCAAGAATTGGAGAAAGAACACTGGCGAGTTGCAGAATCTCCTCATCCCTATGAACTATTTTTTCAGGAAAATATCTAAGGGTCAAAGCCTCACCCTTCTTAAACAAAGTCTTCTTATCCTTAACAATCTTATCAAAGATGTTGAAAGTCATATCTACAGGAGGTTCCTCCACAGAATCAAGTGACTCATCTGCAATTTCATGCCCGCTCACCTCTGAAGACACCATATCAAATATGTTTGTCCCTTCCACTAATTCTTTAGATAACTCTTTCTCAGTTTCTTCCTCTTTTTCAGAAACACTTTTCTTCCCGACCGCGTTCTCAGACAACTCTTTTTTAGATTCCTTAAGAAGCTTTATTGACTGAATCAATAGCGTTAAATCCTCTTCAGACAACTCGTCGAACAATCTCTTAACTGTTTCATTCTTAATTAAATTGAAAGAAGACTGCTTAGACATCTTACTTCCAAAGAAGCAACATCTCACTTATATTTCTTATGGAAGTGAATTATATAGTAACGGAGTTCAAAAAGAATACCCCTACGTTTCGGATGGAAACACAACCTACACTCACCCAGATTTCTCATGGAGATATGAAAACCACTTGCATTTCCTTTGAAAGCCTCGAACTTTTGTGCCAAGAACTCATTAACAAACACGCCGTCCAGTTAAACCACTAAAAACGCCATATTCAAAGAAAATGGGGTTATTATGCACTTGTTTAACTTAACAAAACTTGTTTTATTGATTAAATTCGTTTTTAATGTTTATTTATTATTTATTATTTATTTACTATATTGTAAATAAATATATAATATATATAATATAATATATATAATATAATTTATATTATAAGCGTTTTTCCATGGGAAACAGGGGAGTATAGGTCTATTTCTTGCAAAAAGAGTGTTTGCTTCTTCATTGGAAATAAAGGGGTGTGTTTTGAACCCTGTTCTTGTTTTAGATGTGGGAAGAGTGTAGTGAAATCTTCCATAGGAAGTTAAGGGGTGTGTGTGTCACATAGGTTGTTTTTGGCTTTTTTGAATAATGTTAGGTAATCCCTGCTCATCTTTTTGAACGTGCAAAAGTGAATTAATGAATCTATTTTGTTAAGAATTTTTTGTTTTTCAATATCCGACATTTTTCTTTTAATTTTTTTTTCTATGATTTTTAATTCTTTTTCCATAACTTTTGTCCAATCAAATTCCATTTCTCTTTTTTCCATTTCCGGAATTTTTTCGGAGACGCGAATTGCTTGTGGGCCTAATGTGTAATATGTTCTTTCTGTTTGGTCTCCCCAAGTGTAGTTACCTAGTTCTTTTCGTACTTTTACTAGTTGCACTTCTCCTGTTTTAACGCCTTGTTTTAGGTGATAATATATTGATTTCATGCTGACCTGTCCGAAAACGTTTTTGTATATGTTGTATATTTCGTAGCCGTAGGAGAATCCTTTTCTGTGCAGTATCTGACAAATCCGGTTTCGTATGATTGATCCTTTTGGCCGGCCTCTCATTTTCTTGCAATATTGTAAATTTCTGTTTGTGAAATATATAAATCTTTTAATATTCATTCTTTTGTTTTGTTATATTCATGATATCTTTATCCGTAGACGCAATTGTTGCTAAAATCGTGGAGGCATCCAAGCTTGATGAAAAAGTGGTTAGGGATAAGATTGCTGAGAAGAAAGCTGAGTTGTCAGGTCTTGTTTCTGAAGTGGGGGCTGCCCACATTGTTGCTAATCAGTTAGGAGTCAATCTTGTTCAGCGCGGCGAGGGGGGAAGGATTTTGATTAAGGATTTGGTTCCGGGTTTGAGGAACGTGGTGTTGCTGGGGCGCGTTTTGAATGTGAATAAACCCGTGGTTTTTGATAGGAAGGATGGTAAAGGTAAGGTGAAGGTGGGTAACGTTTTTTTGCAGGACGAGAGTGGAAGGACAAGGGTTGTTTTTTGGAACGAGCAGACCACTGTTTTGGAGGATGGCACGATTAAGGAGGGAGAAGTCGTAAAGTTTTTTTATGGTTATGTTAAGCAAGGCAGGAATGATTATCCAGAGGTTCATTTGGGTGGAAGCTCTAAGTTTTTGATTGATCCTAAAAGCGATCCTGATTATGGTAAGATTCCTGTTTCTGGAGGTTTTAGTGGTCCTCAGAAGAGGTCTAAGATTTCTGAGTTGGAGGAAGGAAGGTTTGAAGTATTGGGAACTATTGTTAGCGTTTTTGAACCAAGATTTTATGATTCCTGTCCAGAGTGCAATTCTAAGGTCGTTGAGGGAGCGTGTTCTAAGCACGGGAACGTTGTTTCGAAGAGTAGTGGTTTTATGAGCATTGTTTTGGATGATGGTTCTGGGACGATTAGGTGCACTTTTTTCCGGGATGTTGCTGAGAGTTTATTGGGGGAGAAGTTTGAGGTTTTGAAAAGTTCTCCTGATTCGTTTGAGAAGATTAAGGATTCTTTGCTCGGTTCTCAGATAAAGGTTTTGGGAAGGGTTAAGAATAATGAGCGGTTCGGCAACTTGGATATGGTGGCGTCATCTGTGGATAAGAATGTTGACTTTGCTGAAGAGGCGAAAAAGGTTTTAGAATCTTCTTAAGTTTTTTTCACGACAACTATTTTTTTTCCAAATTCTCCCAGGTCCATGAATACGATTTGGCTTCCTTCTGAGACTCTTGTTTTAAACTCGTCTGGGATTTCTATTTCGAACACTTCGAAGGATTCGCTGTTCATTATTTGAGCGTTGTTTTCTGTTATGCTTAGCACTTGTCCGTTCTTTTTTTCTATTATTGGGGATTCCACTCTTTTTCCGCCGGCGATTACTATGATTCTTTTGTTTTTGCTGATGATTCCTACCCCGGTTATCCTGAATTTTGCGTGGCCGTGCTTGCCTGGTGCTGAACGGTTTATTTCAGTTATTTGGCAGGGTTGACCTTCTATCATTATGTAACTGCCTTTTTTTAGTCCGTGAACGTCTGCTTGTTTTATCTCCATTATTTTTTTTATCCTTTGCTGGCGAGTTTTATGTCTTTTGATTTGATTGTTTTTCTTCCCGCGTGTTTTGCTAATTGATTTGCTTTTTTTCCGATTTCTTCTCCACGTTTTTCCAGTTCTTCTCTTAGCGTTTTTTTCGCTGGTTCTGACACTCTGGTCGCGCCAGCGTGTCTTAAGATTTTGTCGATAGATGAAATGGATATGAAACCGTCTTTTCTTTTTGCCATTTAGTCAAGCACGTTTTTCTTTTTGTTCCAAGAATTATTTAAGTCTTATTATTCCAAGCGATACCTGAGTATTGCTCCGAACCCGCTTAGCTCTTCGAATTGAGTTCCTTCTTTTGTTTCTGTTGATATTATTTTGATGGTCGTCCCGTATTTTTTGGCTTCTTCGATGACGTGGTCTATTTTTTTGTCGTCCACTGATTCGCTTATAAGAATTTTTTCGGCCGACCCTTTTTTTATCGCTTCCATGACATCGTTTTCACCGTAGGAGACTATGGGGGAGTCTTGGGCTAGGAGTTCCATGAATTTTTTTACTTCTTCTTTTTCTTGTATTATGCTCTCTTGCTCCAGCACTTCTTTTGATCTTTCCACTAGTTCGTTGAGCCCTGAAATGTTTGTGTTTGCCAAATCTTTTGTGGCTATCACTTTTTGTTTTAGGGGGCCCAAGTATCCTTCTGCGAGTTCTTCTTTTGAGGCTCCTGGTCCTCCGAGCAGGATTCCAGCGATTTCTTTATTGTTCAGCGAGGTTCTGAGCGTTGCAGCCACTTCTTTGTAGAACTCTTTTTTCAGGCCTTCTCTTACTCGTTGAAATCTTTGAGCGCTTTGTCCTCCTGCACGGAACTTTCCGAAGACGTGTGAATCAATTTCTTTTAAGATTTCAATACTTTTTCCTTTGAGGAGTCCGATAACTGCTTCTCGCGTGTCCATGACTACTAGGCCATAAACTTTTTTGACTTCCAGCAAGTCTTTGAATGGTTCTGTGACAAATTTTTGGTCGCACCTATAGATTCTGATGTTTAATGGAATGGGGGGTTGTATGACTTCTAGTACCCAGTCTTCTTCTCCTGGTTTTTCGCTGACGTTTCCGCAGAAGATTGCCATCCCGTTGGGAAGAGTTTTTTTGTATTTTTTGAGTTCTTGGAGCATTTTTGTCAGGGCATTCATCACGTTTTTTCGCGTGCTTTTGGATTTTATGTTGACAGCTGTCCCGTATTCTTGGTTTAATTGAGTTGTGACTAGGTTGAGGTTGTAGTCTTTTGGCACGTAAACGCTTATGAGTTCTGTGTGTCGGCCCTTGACTTTTTCTAAGTATTTTAGTAATTTTTTCAGTTTGTAAGATTGATCTTGTTCCATTCTGGCTTAAAATCAGGAGTTGGTCTGTCTTTATAATTCCTATGGTAAAATCGTTTCTTAAAACAGTTCTATTTTTCCTTGCACGACTTGTCGGGTTATTTCTTGAATGTTGTTTAAGTCGTGGTCAACTATTCTTTTGGCTTGTTTTTCCATGCTTGAAGTGAGCTCTTTTTCGGGTATTATTTGCACTGAAGCCATTTTTGGGTGGTCAATTCTTTGACCAATCTCTGATAGCAGGCGCACGTAAACCTCTTTTATTCCTTCAACTTCTTCACTGATTTTTTCAGCTATTTTTTGGGATAGAATGTTGTAGATTTTTCCAACGTGGTTAACAGGGTTCTTCCCGGCAACTGCTTCCAGGCTTGAAGGCCTGTTGAAAGGAATGAGTCCCATGACGCGGTTTCCTCTGCCTACTGCGCCGTCGTCTCCCATCTCCATGCTTGTGCCGGTCACTGTTAAATACAGGCTTGCTTTTCCTCCTTCGGGCCTGTCAGCGGAGTTCAGGTTTATCGAGAATTTTTTGGTTGTGTGTCTTTGGAGGAAGGATTCTATTTCTTCTTTCACTGCTTGTTTTTTGTCTTTGTAGTCTTGCACTGAGTCTATGAATTTGTCTACCATTGCCATGGCAACAGTGATTGTTAAAAAGTCTTTTTCCCTGAGAGTCATAACTTTAATGTCTTCGCCTGAACACGGGTGTTTTCTTTTGAATTCAGGGTGGTTCAGCCATTTTTCAAGTTTTAAAGTGAGGTTTTCTGCTTCTGTTAGTGGAGCGAAGCCCAGTCCAATTGAAGTGTCGTTAGCGCCCATGATTTCATCTCTCCTGTGGTAGAGGTCTTTGAGGTCTGAAGAACCGCTTTTGGTTTCTACTTGGTAGTTGAACATGTCTGGTTTCAGGAACCTGAAATTTTCTTTAATCCATTGCTTTGCTGATTGGACAGCGATTTCTTGAACAGGGACTTCATTGCTGGCTCTTCCGCTGAAGAAAACCAGCATTTTTTTGTCAATGGTTCCGCCCCTGAATTCGGGGGTGGTGTGACCTCCAACAATGTCTAGTTTGTCTACGTTATGATGAAGGATTGTTCCGAATTGCTTGAGGTATTCTTTGCAAAGAGCTATTGAGAATTGCTCTGCAAGAGAGTCAGCGATGAAATCGGGGTGCCCGAGACCTTTTCTTTCAATGATTTCAACACTTTGTTCTGCAACGGGTTGTTTTCGAGAATGTTCGATAAAAATTTTTTTATTCATAAAACTTAAGATTAACCAAAAATTTATATATACTTTTTCATATTGAATATGTCATGGTTATAACTGGCAGTTATATTAGGGATTTGAGAAAAAAGTTTGGTTTGAGTCAGGACGCTCTTGCTAAGCTCTCTAGCATTTCTCAAGCCCATATTGCTAAGATTGAGGGGGGTAAGGTTGACCCGCGGCTCTCAACGTTTAATTCTCTTTTGATAGCTCTTAATTTAAAGAAGGTTTTGTGCGAGGATGTGATGACTAAGAATATAATTCATATTGGTTCAGAGAAGTCTTTGAGGGATGCAGCGGTTTTGATGAGGGAGCATAACGTTTCTCAACTCCCGGTTATAGAGCGGGGCGTTCTTTTGGGGTTGATAACTGAGGAGGATATTCTTCGGTCAGAAGGAGATTTGGTTGGGGGTTGTATGGGTCCTGCGCCCCTGCAGGTTAGTCCTAGGACAAGCGTTTTTGATGTTAAACCTTTGCTGGACGTTTTTCCGTGCGTTGTTGTTTTGGATAAGTGTAAAAGGGTTGGGATTATTGCTCGTTCTGACTTGCTGTGTTTGAAATAAATAACTTTTTAAGTTCGTTTTTGTGAAGTAAGTTCACAGAAACAGGAATTGCGATTCGCGTAATTTAAACAGTTTTTTGGGGCCTGTAGCTTAGTCTGGTGGAGCGCACGGCTGATAACCGTGAGGTCTCGTGTTCGAATCACGACAGGCCCATTCCTAAATCAAAACTTGTTTTTTTTCGCGAGTTCTTTTAGGAGACTTGAGTTCCTTCTTCTGCGTGCTGGTTTGTCGTGATTAAAGTTATCTTCTCGTTTTCTCCGGTTCCTTCAACCGCTGCGAGCAGCATTCCATGACTCTCCACGCCTCTGAGCATTTTTGGCTCCAGATTCGTGAGAATCACCACTTGTTTTCCTTGCAAGTCATCTTTTTTGAGTTGAGGTTTTAATCCTGAAACAATCTTTCTTTCTTCGTCGCCTAAGTCCACGTGTATCACGAATAGTTTGTCAGCGTCCGGATGGTCTTCCACTTTGAAAATCGTTCCTACGCGTAAATCCAGTTTTTTGAAATCGTTGTAACTAATTTTTTCGCCCATTTTTATTTCATCACCTTTTTGATTTGTTCGCCCTCTATTTTTTTGAAAGCAGGAGTCGTCTTACTTATTTTCCATGTCTTGTTGAACTGGTCGGCTTGCTTCCAATCAATTTTTGTTTTCATCTCCTTGCTTAGTTTTTCCATTGCAAAAGGGGTGAAAGGGAACATTAGTGAGCACAAATTTTTGCAAGCGTTGGCGCAAACACCCAGTATTTGACCAGCTTTTTTCTTGTCATTTTTTATGAGTTTCCACGGCTCATTGTCTTGGAAGTACTTGTTGGCCATTCCGGATAACTTGAGCACGCCTTCCAAACCTTTTTTGAGTTCAACAAGTTCCATGTGCCCAGTTACTTTTCGGTATTCTTGCTTCCATTTTTTGACGAAGTCTCCAGGTCCTTTGAATGAAGGTACTTGACCGTCAAAATATTTGTTTATGAAATAAGTTGTTCTGTAAAGGAAGTTGCCAACGTTTCCTATTAGGTCGCTGTTAACCCTACTCATAAAGTCTTTCCAATTCCAGTTCCCGTCAGTGTTAGCGTTCGGAGTTATTAGCGTCATGTAGAAGCGAAGGTGGTCTGGATCAAATTTTTGCAAGTATTCTTTAAGACTCACGTAGTTGCCCCTGCTTTTCGAGAATTTTTGTCCCTCCAGGTTTAGGAATCCTCTTGCAGGCATTTTTGTTGGAAGCGGAAGGTCTCCTGCCCCCATGAGCATTGCAGGCCAGAACAAGTAATGATGATATATTATGTCTTTGCCTATGAAATGAACTATTTTGGTTCCTTTACCCCACCATTTTTTCCAATCTTCTTTGTTTTCCTTAGCCCATTTTTTCGTGCTGCTAATGTACCCGATTGGCGCGTCGAACCACACGTAAAACACTTGGTTTGAGCCAGGTATTTTAAAACCCCATTTCAGGTTTCTGCTCATGTCCCAATCGATCAGTCCTTCTTTTATCCAGTTTTTGACGTAGCCAACAATGTCTTGTTGTAATTCCTTGTTTTTTTTGAACCACGCAGAAATCTTTTTTGAGAACGCGCTTAATTTAAAAAAGTAGTGTTCGGACTCTCGGAGAACTGGTTCTTTTTTGCAAAGAGTGCACCGAGGCTTTATGAGGTCCCCAACTTTCAATGATTTGCCGCATTTTTCGCATTGATCAGAGTACTGGTTTTCCGCTCCGCAAGAAGGGCATTTACCTTTTACGTACCTGTCCGCCAAATATTTTTTGTCATGCTCGCAGTAATATTCCTTTACCTCTTTTTGGTATATGTACCCGTTTTCCCGTAACTTTTCGAATAATTGAATGGTTGCTTCCTTATTTTCTGGAGAATGAGTCCTGTGGAAAACGTCGAAATCCAGTCCCAGCGCCCTGAACTCTTTTTCGTCCCTGTCATGCCAATAACGCGTGTACTCTTCTGGTTTTCTGCCTTCTTGCTCAGCTTTTATGAGTGCGGGGGTGCCGTGGTCGTCGGTAGCGCAAACGTAAATAGCTTTTTTTCCTGAGGATTTTAGGTATCTGGTGTAAACATCTGCAGGAAGGTAAGTGCTTCTGAGGTGGCCTAAGTGAATCTCTCCGTTTGAGTAAATGAGTGCAGCGGTTACAAGGGTTCTCATGAAGAAGACTTCAGTAAGCGTTCTTTTTTAACTTTTTGTGAAAAAACCTTCTTTTTAGCAACATTTATAAAAGGATTTAGTCACTAACTTTTGAAGGTTCTAGAATACTGGTGTATTAGAAAGGGCGCAATTATTTTTAATGGAATCAAAAAAGGGAACGACGACTATAGGTGTCGTGTATAAAGATGGAATTATCCTAGTAGCGGATAGAAGGGTCACTGCAGGCAATCTTGTGGCGCACAAATCTTTCAAGAAGTTATACAGGATTACTGATAACATCGCTGTGAGCGTGGCGGGAATGGTTTCAGACAACCAGATGCTCATAAAATATTTGAAGTCCGCGATGAAAAAGTACGAGATTGAACGTGACAGGGAACCCTCTGTTAAAGCTTGCTCAACTTATTTGTCCCACTTACTTTATGGTAATAGGTTCTCATTTCCTTTCCAAGCAAGAATCCTTATCGGAGGATACGGTTCTAACGGCCCCTGCCTTTATTCTCTTGGAGGAGACGGGTCAAGAATAGATGATGATTACATTTCAACAGGTTCCGGTTCTCCAGTAGCTTACGGTGTTTTGGAGAGTTCTTACAGGAAAAACATGTCTGTTGAACAGGCGAGAGAGCTCGCAATGAATTCCTTAAAAGCTGCGATGGAAAGAGATGCTTTCACGGGGGAAGGAATAGATTTGATGACGATAACCGTTAAGGGAATTAAATACGAGAGAGTTTAAAATCAGGAAAAAAAAAGATGAAAGAGAAAAGATTTCCTATTTTTGGAAAAATAAAAGAACTATTACCTGCCAACGCGCAGATATCCGATTACTTGTTCGAAGGAGCTAACATAGTTCTTTACACTAAAAACAAAAAGCTTTTCCTAGATGGAAGCGATTTGACCAGAAAAATTGTTAACGTCATAAAGAAAAGAGTGGAGTTCAGGATTGACCCTTCACTACTTCTTGGAGTTGAGCCAACAGAGGAGTTTATAAGAAAAATTGTTCCAAAAGAGGCGGGCTTGAGAGAAGTTTTCTTCGATAGTCAAAGAAGTTTCGTGATAGTAGAGTCTGAGAACCCGGGTTCGGCCTCTGGCAGAGGGGGCGAAGTGCTCGAAGAAATAAAAAGAAATACTCTTTGGATTCCGCGAATGATAAGAGTGCCTGCCATAAAGTCTGATATTGTTCGCACTATTCGCCGTTCACTGTTCGAGCAGTCAGATTATAGGAGAAAATTCCTTAACTCCATAGGCGAAAAAATTTATTCAAGGTGGACTCGTGACAACAAGAAATATTGGATTCGCCTGTCCGCGTTGGGCGGTTTCAGGGAAGTCGGAAGGTCTTGCATGCTGTTGCAAACACCTCAGAGCAAGGTCCTGATGGATTGCGGGGTTAACGTGGCGTCAGAAGATTACGGTTTCCCCCATCTGGAAGTTCCTGAATTTAACATTGATGAATTGGACGCGGTTATCATCTCTCATTCCCACTTGGATCATTGTGGTTTCCTTCCTTACTTATTCAAATTTGGTTACAAAGGACCAATTTACTGTACAGAGCCTACAAGGGACGTGATGACTTTATTGCAATTGGATTACATTGACGTGGCCCAAAAAGAGGGGAAAAAAATTATTTACACAAGCAAAGAGATAAAAGGATTAGTTCATAACACAATCTGTTTGAAGTACGGAGAAGTTAGTGACATAACTCCTGACATAAGAATAACTCTTTTGAACGCTGGTCACATCCTCGGCTCTTCAATGATTCATCTTAACATTGGGAACGGATACCACAATTTATTGTACTCAGGAGACATTAAGTACGCTAATTCTACTATGCTGGACCCGGCGCACACTTATTTCCAGAGACTGGAAACACTGATTCTTGAATCAACATACGGGGGGAGGAACAGTTTTCAACCTTCTTTAGAAGAATCTGAGAAAAAATTGTTGGATTTAACTAATAAAACGATTGAGAGAGGTGGAAAAATACTTATTCCTGTCTTAGGTGTGGGAAGAGCTCAGGAAATCATGCTTATTCTGGAAAAAGCTTTTCGTGAGAAGAAGATAAAGCCCGTGAAAATTTTTGTGGATGGAATGGTGTGGGATGTGACAGCGATAAGCACGACTTACCCCGAATTCATGAACAAAGAAGTTCGCAGACTGGTTTTCCAGAAAAACCATAATCCTTTTTTAAGCGAGATTTTCAACAGGGTTGGATCTAACAAAGAAAGAACTAAGATTATAGAGGAAGAAGGGCCGTGCATAATCCTCGCTACAAGCGGTATGCTGACAGGAGGCCCGAGCGTCACTTACCTGAACAGGTTGTGCGATAATAAGGATAATTCTTTGCTCTTCGTGTCTTATCAATCGGAAGGCTCGCTGGGAAGGGATTTGCAAAAAGGGATTAGAGAAATCCCTATTCCTAAAGGAAACAGGACAGAGTTGATGAGAGTTAAGCTTGAAGTCGATACCTTGGAAGGGTTCAGCGGGCACAGCGATAGACAACAATTAATCAATTTTGTTAAACACTTAAGGCCCAGGCCAAGACGAGTAATTTTAGGCCACGGAGAGAGTTCTAAATGCCTTGACTTGTCCAGCAGTCTTCACAACACTTTCCGAATTGAAACAACAGCTCCAAGAGTCTTAGACGTGGTTAGAATCAAATAGCCTTGCACTTTGGTTCAAGATTGAATAAAAATTTATAAACAACGCAATTCTTTTTCTTTTTCATTGATGAAAACAGGTCTTTTGATAAGGGATGCGATGACATCGGAACCAGTTAATTGCAGTAGTGACTGGACTGTTAACAAAGCTGTTGACCTCATGATCAAAAAACGGGTTGGAAGCCTTATAGTCAAAGAAGGAGATTTCTTAAAAGGGATACTAACTGAAAGCGATTTGATAAAAAAAGTTTTATCAAAAGGAAAAAACCCTAACAAAATACTTGTTTCTGAAGTGATGACTCGCGAAGTGATTACCATCGGGCCAGACAGGGACGTGACTAAAGCCATGATTTACATGGCTAAGAAAAAAGTGAGAAGACTTCCAGTTGTTGAAAAGGAGAAAATCGTGGGCGTCATAACAGTGAATGATATAATCAAGATTCAGCCAGAATTGATTGATTTATTGTTCAGGAGAAAAAAAAGTGTGAACGAAGGGTTAGGGATTATCGGGGAGTGCGAGAACTGTCAAGCCAAACAAGTTAGTCTTATGGGTGTTGGGGACAGGCTTCTCTGCAAGAATTGCATGGAATAAAGCGCCACGCAGAAAAATAGTGTTTGACGCATGAAAAATTGGCATAATAAAAAACTTTTTAATCACATACTAGTTCTATAATCATCATGCCTGAAGAAGAGACAGTAGCTAAAACAAAGATAAAGTATAAGGGAGGGTTTGATCTAGGAGACGCTTACGATGTTCTTCACGACTTGTTCGTGACCATGGGTTACACTGTTGAAGAAAAAAAATACAAGGAGACCGTTAAAAAGGATAAAGGGGAGAAGGATTTGCAAATAACCTGGGAATGCGATAAGAACGTTGATGATTTCACCAAATTCATGATAAACATTAACTTCTTCATAATTGGTTTTAAGAAAGGGTGGGCTGACGCAGAAATATCTTTCAAATCCGCGCTTAGAACGGATTATGAAGGAAGATGGGAGACCAATCCTTTCCTGAAATTCTTAAAAGGAGTTTACAAAAAATATTTGTACAAAAGCGTTTACGACGAGTGGAAAACGCAGGTCAGGGATGAAATGTACCAAATAAAAACTGAACTAGAATCATACCTGAGAGTCGAGAAACTAGCCAGATAAGAAAGGTTTTTAAAGGACAAAAATCGCTCTGTTTATTAATTCACACTAAAGAAAGAAATTTATTTCGCACATATTACAAATCACAGAAAAAAAAATCATTAATATTCATTTGCATTACAAAATCTTTTCACAAAAAAAGTTTTTTTTGGGGAAAAAGCTTGATAAGTGCAAGGAGCAAAAGGTAACACCTTTTTCTGCGCGAATTTCTTTCCTTGAAGTGAGGAGGTAAAATAAAACATGGGAAAAGTTTCACAAGTATCATCAAAATACATAATACACGCTCGCATTGAAGTGTCTGGCCTTGTTGAGAAGCCAGACGTTATTGGAGCAATTTTCGGCCAAACAGAAGGATTGCTTGGCGCGGAATTAGAACTAAGAGAATTGCAAAAATCTGGGAGGATAGGCAGGATAGACGTGTCTTTAAAATCGGGTAACGGAAAATCTTTCGGAGTCATTACTGTTCCGAGTTCGCTGGATCAGGCTGAGACCAGTCTTGTCGGCGCCGCTCTTGAAACCATTGAAAGGATTGGTCCTTGCGACGCGAAGATAAAAGTTGAAAAGGTTGAAGACGTTCGCATTAACAAAAGGCAGTTCATCATTGATAGGGCTAAAGACTTGCTTAAAAAAATGGTTAGTAGTGAGATGCCTGACAGTCACGCGATAACTGATAACGTTAAAAAGTCTGTGCGGGCAATGGGGATTGTGGCTTACGGGCCTGAAAAACTTCCTGCAGGCCCTTTTGTGGATGTTATGGACGAGTTATTCCTTGTTGAAGGGCGAGCTGACGTGATAACAATGCTTAGGAACGGTTTCATGAACGTTATAGCTCTTAACGGGACGTCGATACCTAAAACAATAGTTGGATTATGCAAAACCAAGATTACAACCCTTTTCATTGATGGGGATAGAGGTGGGAAAATAATTCTAAAGGAATTGTTAGCTCAGACAAAAGTGGATTTCGTTGCGGTAGCTCCTGACGGCAAAGAAGTGGAGGAACTGACCAAGAAAGAAGTTCACATCGCTATTCGAGGTAAACAGAAAGCAAATGAGTTTGTGGGGGGCAGGCCAGCGAGATTCCAAAAAACCGATGCAAGGGTAAGACCTATTAGGAAGCCTTCCATAGAACCAGCACTGTACAAAAAGTTTAAAAAAATGCTTGAAAGTCTTGTCGGCACTAAAGCTGCTTACATACTTGACAAAGAACTAGCGATTCTTGGCAAAGTGCCTGTCAAAGAGTTAGAAGCAACTCTTAAGAACGTGGATAACGCGTTCGCAGTTGTTTTTGACGGTGAAATAAACTTCAGCATCGTTCAAACAAGTGAAATAAGAAGAATTAAGTTTTTGATTGGCATGCGCGGTGAAGGAAGGTCTCGCAAAGTAAAGATTTTTAACGGAAAAAGCTTCAAGATTTTTGAGAGCTAGGATTCGCTAAACATTAAAAAACTTCGAGCAAATAAATATTAGTTGGCATGCGAAAACTATCACTACTAATTTTTTTTTTTTGGTTTCCAATAGTGATGGGTGCAGAAGTGTTGGGCGGCGTTCTCGGCCCGGCAGTCGTGGTCCAGCAAGCCAACCTGTCTTTTGACATGGCGAGTGTTGAGCAAGCTTTTTTAGGAGAGCAATTCCAACCCGAACTATATTTGACGAACGTGGGAGACGGTGACGCGTTGATAACGTCTTCAGAGCTTGTCTGGACTTCAAACCAGAAGGGTTACGTGTCCGTTTCTTCCCCCCAAGTCATTCCTCCAGGATACACTTCAAGGTTTTCTTTTATCGTGGACAAGTCTTCTTGCGTTGACTTCTCAACCAATCAAACTTTTCGTTTTAACATAACTTATTCTAACGCGACGGATGACACGGCCAATTTTCTTAGCAGTCTTTACTGGCATAACATTAGCTCTCCGTTGAGCATTAGGAGCTTGTCAGTGGACACTAATCAGGTGTTTCCTGTTTCGATGAGGGGTTTGGACAGGTTTACTTTCCTGTTCAGAAATGATGGGGTTGACGAGATAGATTATTCTTTGAGTGTTTCTCATCCTGTATCCGTGTTTCCAGAAATAGTTACTTCGACAGGTATTTTTCAGCCCGCCGACTTGCCAGGCCAGAGCTTCAGCATTTCAGGGCTGGACAAGCAGGTTTTCGGAGTCATTCTTTACCCAATAACTCCTTATGGGCCAAGCCCTTTTGAGCTTAACCTGACAACGAGTTGCGGTAACACTTCTCAAACCATTGGTTTCAGTTTGGAAGTCGTGTCAGAGCAGGCAGGTTTTTTTGCCACGGTTCCAGGGATTCAACCAATCTTTTTCGCACTTCTCCTGCTTTCGGCTGGCTTGTTCTTATACCAAAAAATTTAAAACAAGTCTAAAGATTCTTTATTTTTAGGATGAGGAAGATAGATTTGAGGGTCGGGTTATTATTCTTAATATTTTTATCAGGTTTTTTTCTTAAAAGCGTTGAAGCAGCTTATTTAAGGTATTATAATGTTGAGATAGGATATTGTTTTTCTTCAATGAATTGGTGCCAAAATTATGGTTTATGCGAGGACTGTTATCACAAAGACTGTATTAATGCTTCGCAGGGTTTTAGAAGTTCTTGCGAGATTTCAAAAGGTTGTGTGAAGAACTATTTTGATTGTTCTATTGGCACGTATTGTTTGAGCGGTTCCTGCATTTCTTGCGATAACTTGATTGATGGGGATTGTTCTGGGTTTCAGTGCCCGAACGACCCTGACTGCTTAGACACAGGGTTGGTGGAGTACGAAGCCTGTAAGCACAATGTTCAATGCTTGTCGAATAATTGTGTTGCAAACTACACGTCTTCAGGTATTGGCGAGCCGGCTAACATTTGCTGTGATGCTGGGCAGTGCGCTGTTTTTCAGTGCGGTCCACCATGCTTAACCCAATGCATTAATTGGGGTCAGTGCGCCACGCAGACAAAAAATATTTTGAGCAAAGGTTACTTCCCTGAAGGGAGTTGCGAACTCCAGACAGCTGACCAATCCCAAAAAGCTTGCGGTTGCGTTTATGATAATGATTATAATGATAGCACGGCTTGGGACCCTGTTAACGGTTGTTGCGACAGCAGAGATGATAACTGGTTTTTCTCAGATAACTCGAATAAAACTTGCGATGAAGGTAGGGTAGTGACGTGCAGAGTCATTGAGCCCAATCCTAAGACCGATGACTTAAACAATAAATATGATAATACGGCAGATAATTCTTTTAGGTGGACGCGAGAAAAGAAGAGTTCTGAACCTTCAACTCATCCACTGGAAGTATTGACTCTTGATGAGAACGCGACTCAAGAGTTAAAGAATTATTCAGTTATTCCTGTTCACGTTGTTAAAAAGCGTTCCGCCCCACCAGTCATGAGTTATGCGCCGAGCATTAGTGAATCTGAAGAAAAAATAATGCCCGTCACTGTTCCCGCTCGCTCGGAAAAACCGTCACGGGTCCAAGAAATCCGGTCAGATGATAGAACCTTTATTGTCAAATTTATTAGAGTTGTTGTTAACTGGTTTTCTCAGCAACCAAAAAATTTAAAACAGTGAACGCTTCTCTTATTTTTTTGGCTAGGCCGGGCAGCTAGCAGTTGCTTGTTACCACAAATCCTGCTTTACGGTGGGGCCGAAGCTTGCCATGAGGGCTTGCGTTTTGGGAGTGGCCCGCGCTTTGAGCGTCGAAGCCTCGCCCGGACGGGTGCTTGTCCTCGTGAATCGGGTCAGGCGGGGAACCGAGCAGCCCTAAGCGAAGTCATTGCACGCTGTTCGGATTACGGGGTGGAGCGAGAAGCCGGAACAACCGTTTCCGAAGCGTCAGGTTCGAAAGGCAAGCACGCCAAACTCTAACAATTTTTATTAACTCGTAAAATCACGTGTTATGGGTTGAAATCTCTCGAAAACAAGAACGCGCTGGTAGTTTTAGGAATAACTATTTTTATCTTTTTTTTCGTGCTGGCAGGTTTCTCCAGCAAAGATTTCTTAAAAAGAAACGTTGTTTCACTGCTTTGCGTGTTTTGGTCAATGGTTCTTGCAATCAACTTTTTACTCCTTGAAAATCCTATTGGAAATAAAGCGTTCTCAAAACTTTTTTTCTACGCCTTAATAATGTCTTTTTTCATGGTTTACACAGTGTTTTTCAGTGATCCACAAATCGTTTTGGCTGCTTCGGCAGAGTACGGGCCTTGCTCGGTTGACGGGGACTGTAATTCAAATAATTGTGTTTACAACTATACTTATTCAGGAACAGGAACTCCTGAAAAGATTTGCTGCGACGCTAGCCAGTGTGCCGTGTGGTTTGGAGGGCCTCCTTCTTCAACAAATTGTATTAATGAGAATCAGTGCGCTGGTGTAGCGTACGGTTCTGATATAGGTTACTTTCCAGTTGGATGTGTTCTTGAAAGACCTGATACAACCCTGAGGGCTTGCGGTTGTGATTACAGCGGGAATCCAGCGGATAGTACGGGGTGGGACGCTACTGGAACCAAATGCTGTTCGTATTCTGACGACGACTGGCTTTTCACTGGGAGTTCAACAAAAGGATGCGACAACGGAGTAGTGGTTGATTGCGCTTCAGGAACTGCTTGCCGTTTCATTGACGGGGCGACGGATTATTACTGCACGGGAAGCATTTTTACCACGTCTTCCACAGCGAAAGGCCAGACCTGTAACACGAATTATGTTTGTACTGCAGATGACGGGACTTGTTGCAATTCAAACCTTGTTAAGGACACGGATACGAGCACTTACAATTGTGGTTGCGACGCTTATCATGACGGGTTCGCGTGCGACGGGTCAGTGACTGGTGGAACGTTTACGCAGGATAAGGTTTGCATGTTCGTGGCTGCACAGAGTAATTACTTGTGCTACGCGGCGATGGCTTCTTATAACATCGGGCTTAACAGGTATATTTACGGCTGCGAATACCCTACAGGAACTCCTCTTTACGGCGATTCATGCGACACGACTTACACTGACGGCAACTTCGACGCGAACGGAATTTGTTATGGTTCAGGAAGTTGTTGCACCACTACTTACGTGGACGGAGACAATGATGGAAATTTTGACGATAATGATTGTGGATGCTCCTCCACTCATGATGGTAAGAGATGTGACAGCAACGTTGACCGTACTTGGGATGGTGTGTGCGCGTATACTGGTGCTGCATGGACTTGCGACACTTCGGATGTTTTTTATGATGGGTCTGATTACAGGACGGCTGGTTCGAGCGCTACGGATGGTTACAGGTGCAGGAGTGGTTCAGTGGGTTCTGGAGGCTTTTCGCAGAACGGGATGGGTTCAGCAAGCTCTTGCACTACCTCTGACGTGGTTTGCCCTAGTGGAAAAGGCAGTGCTTGTTCGTCTTGCTCGTCAAGTTCTGATGGAAACATGTGCGATTCTACAGTGACTTCAGGAGATTTTGGGCAGACAGGTATTTGCGCCAGCTCTGATGGGAATTCTTTTGATTGTGATACTTCTGGACACGTGGTTTACACAGGAAGTTACTATGATACATCTTGTTCCATTTCTGAAGACGGAAAAATGTGTGATAATACTATTACGAGCGGGGGGAACTTTGGTCAAGATGGTTCCTGCGCTACGAGTGATGAGGGAACTACTTGGATGTGCGACACCGACGCATCGGACGTGGCGAGCACTGGAACTTACAACGCCACGGACTGCTACGTGAGCGCGACGTACAATTACTTGGCTAACTCTTGCGACAGTCTCGGAAACAGCGGAGGAAACGTGGCTTATGATGGGGTTTGCTTCCTGCAAATAGATACAACTTGGAATTGTTGCACGACTTACGCGACCAACAGCACTGAAATCGATAACCCTGACGTGTGCGGTAACGAGGCAACAGTGTGTGGCGCGAGTTCGAATGGGCTAAAATGTGATGACGTGAGTGACGCGACGTGGGCGCCAGGAGATAAGCGGTGCGATGAAAGCGGCACGGCTTGCAGAACTTGCACTTTCGCTACTCGCGTTGACACTGAAAGTCTTTGCGAATCAGGGTGCGGGGCCAACAGTGTTTGCGACGAGATAGCCATAGAAGCTGTTACAGGGAATTATTGTTGTGGTGACTGTGTATCCCCTGATAACACTGTTTCAGGAACGGTTGTTTGGGGGGACTGCGACCACAAGTCGCAGACAGGATCAAGCGATTATTGTTTTGATTTGAGCGCTGACCAGTGCTTCCATCAGTCAGGGGACTCGTGCATTGCTACGGGCTGGACTTTAACTGAAACTGGTTGTCCGAACCCGCGATACCAAAACCAGGCTGGAAGCTGGGTTAACAACTCTTACTGCACGAGCGACTGCGCCGATTCTGGCACATCGTGCTATTATGAAACCAGTTTGAACACTCCTGCTGACAGGTCTGATGATTGCGGTGCGTCGGGTTGCCAGGTCAGTTCCTGCTCAATGCAGAAAGGTTTCCTTTGCCAGTATTCTACAGGGTGCTCGTGCGATAACACGGAGTGCGCTGCTGACGCGGTAAGACAAGGATACCAGACAGGCAGTTGCTCTGGCGGGGCGTGCAATTACGCTCCAAAAGTTGACTCGCATTCCATGAGCCCGGATCCTGTGTACGTTAACGAAGAAGTGACTTTTTTGGCAACTGTCTCGTCGGATGACGGGGACATCGCGAAAACAGAGGTTTGGGCTTATGTTACAGGAGATTACTCTGCTTATGAGATGAGTTGCACTGACGGCTCCTGCAGTTATTCGCATAACTTCACCAGCCTCGGACAAGGAAATTATTACATTAACGTTACAGACAATGATGGTTTGAGCAACACTAGCAGCGTGGGAAACTGGTATCAGGAGTCGCTCACAGTGGATTACTTGAACTTCACTCCAACAGGCCACTACCCTGAAGCTCATCTGGATTACGGGCAGGACATAGTGGTGCAAGGACATTTAATTAATGACAGGACCAATGCTGACGAAACAGGAGTTAGCGTGACAGTGAAAGTCATCAACACTTCCTGGCTAGTGGACCAGGGTTACTCGTGTTCTGGAAACACTGACGGGACAGGGAACTTCACTTGCACGATGACAAGCGTAAACCTGACTAAGCCAGGAGATTACAATTTGACCGTGTTGTTGGATGAGGTTCAAAACACTGACAACATTAAAAATGATGAGAATACCACGAAAGAATTCAAATTTTATGAACCAATAATTTTCACTAACGATTTTTGGGGCAAGCCCGACGAACTTCACGTGAACACCACGGCATCATATCTACATACTGGAACACTGGTTTCTTGCACTGACTGCGGGAATTATACGCTGACTGATGCGGACAGCGGGGAGCACAAGTATCTTTTCAGCACTGACGCGAGCGGCGTGAACAAAACCACTATTACTGACACCCCACTTAAACCTGGTGATAACACTTTCACAACGTTCGTCGAGTATTATGGGAACGGCACTTCATCTTCTACATCGGTCATCGTGAACGGAACAGTTTATTCATTATCACTTAGTGATTCAATATTGAGCCAGTCCTCAGACGCTTTGACAGTAACTGTTAACGTGAACAACACTGGAAACATAAACTTGTCAAACATTTGGGGATTCACAGAAGTTTACTACGGGGAAGATAATGTTGGGGGAGATGGCGTGCCTGAAACAGCTGCCGGCAAGGTGAATGATTCTGATTCATATATTGGTTTATTAAATCCTGCACAAACCCTTCAAATGACGTATGATTACGTCTTAAACGAAACATTGCCTGTCGGGACTTATGGCTTGCTATCATATTTCGGGGACACCAACACTGGAGGAACATCTTGGGATAATAAGGTTGGGGTCAACCAGTCCGGGAACGCTTGGAATGATATGGTCCCGCGATTTTACTTGTATAACTACACGGCAACTCATGGCGCGGTCATCGATCCAGTAAAATTGACGGAGCAAACCATTTACGCCACGCCTGTTAGGGATGAAGGATACGGAGCTACAACGAGCTGCTATGACAGCGGGGCTTGCACAATACTGTTGAACGTGACGAGGAATGGGGAGGTTGACGTGTACGCGAAGAACGCTCAGCTCACGTGGAACAGCACTAGCAGTCGTTATGATTACACTTTTTGGCCGAACCTTTGCTACGAGAACAATTACACTATTTTAGTGTGGGATACTGCAATGGTTAATAACACTTTTAACGGGACTTTCGATTTCAACTGCACTCTCAACACTAGAGCGTTGGTGTACAGGCAGCCCGAAGATAACGAGGACATAGGGATTTTTGAAGGAAACTTTATAGATAAAAATAGAGGAGTAATCACTTTTTTCTTAGAGGCTTTTGACCCTTCTGGCCACGAAAACATAGATTTCGTGGGGTGGAACATAACCAACGCTGATACTGGAGAGGTTTACACGGAGTTCAGCGGTTCTTGCATGAATACAAGTCTTAGGAAGTGGAGGTGCAACCAAACACTTGACCCAGAAGTATCTGGTTGTCATCGTATGAGTTCTCAAATGTACGTGCAGGGAACAAACGCGTCCAGAAACAGTTCTCGATCCTTAAACTTTTACGTGGACGCTATTGACGCTTTATTCGATTATGATTCCAGCGTTCTTCTTGGCACGAACCAGCCAGTAATAGGGCAAATAAGTTATTGCAGTGGAGAGACTTACGGGGAGTACTCTAACCTAAGTATTGAAATAACCACGCCCACTTCTGGAGAGATTAAGAAAACTGAGACAATCACTCCTAACGGGAACTTTTATTCTTCTTACACGCCGGACATTCAAGGCTCAAAACATTTGAGGATTGAAGTGACTGACAGTAATATGGTTCGAGGATTCTCCTTATCATTTATTGATGTAATAGCAATATCTAAAACAGTTCTAACCATTTCTCCAATAACACAAGCGTTTGATTTGGGCAGGGAAGGTCAAAGAGCTTACATGTACGTTATCGATAACCCTTCCTCTGAGCCAATGACTTACAACTTGCAGTTGACTTCAGCGGCACTGCCAATGCTTTTCAGCGATAACTTGGCGTCTTATAAGAATGTGACAGTTGGAGGGGATCAGGAGTACGTGGGGTACGTTGACGTCCTGCCAGTATCCATTGGCGAGTATTCAACCACTTTTTTCTTAGCGAACAAGGGGTTTCCGTACGACAACACTTCAAGCGAGTTAACAGCGGATGTTAGCGTGAGGTACCAGCAGTCAGGATTCCATTATAGCTTGTTGCCTGGCTTGAACGCATCCTTCTTGGTCTTGCTCTTACTTGTTGCGGGATTTTTTCTTTGGGAACGTTTATAAAACATTTACAACTTTTTAATCTTCATTGCTGGGGTGGCGGAGCGGTTTAACGCGCAGGCCTGCTAAGTCTGTGGGAGCAATCCCGCGAGAGTTCGAATCTCTCCCCCAGCGTAAAACATTTAACCAACCCTCTCCATTAATTTTGAATAATGGTTTTTGGAAAATCTTACAAAGAACTTAATCAATGGGTGGTGATTGTTTTCAAACTTTTTGATGGAATGAAAGTCGGTTTTTTCGCGCCAGAAAAGTGCAATGAAATGATAAAGAATTCCGGGTTTACTAACCCTGAATTGGCTTCCGCGTTTTTATCAACCAGATCAGTAATACGGATCATATCTGATGCAAGAACAAAAGCGAACGCTTCACTAGCCCTTCAGGAAAGCGGCTTTGACTTATATTTTGAAAGAGAGGTTCAATTTAACGACCCTGTTTTAAACTGGAAAATATCTGCTTTGCACCCAAGAAAAGATGCTGAATGGAAGAAAAGGAACGAAAGAATTACCAGAGTTCAAATAGAGTTATCCGAACTGCAAATCGAGATTTTAAAAGAGATTTCAAAGGATATGAACAAGCTTAAAACAAAAAAACCTAATTCAATGGGGTTAATAGACCATAATTCTAAAGAGTTTCGTAGGATATGTGAGAAAGTTCAGAAACTTCTTGACAATCGCTTAAACTAATCTTGTTCCACTTTGTAATTCTTGATTGACTTTCCAGGGTCTATGAGTTTTAATCGGGCAAGCGCGTCGAGGAGTCCGAAAACGTAGACGAACAGTTCGAAAGCTTCCAAAAACTTTTTTTGACCGTAAAAGTGTTCCGCGTCTTTGGCGTACGAGTCGACGAGCTCCATGACGACACCAGCTTTCTTGTCCAAGACGGTAAGGTCTTTCAGCGCTTCACAAACCCTTTTTCTCTCTTTGTCAGCTAGCTTTTTCATTTAACTTTTTTTTCCCTTCTTCTTTTTAAAAATTCTTGGGAGGCGATGATGTGCGAGCAAGGAGTTCTTTTAATGGAGAAATGCCTGCAGGAACACGACCACCCTTTGTTTTTTGAGAAAATGACTGAGTGCTCATCGTTGGACACCACTTTGAAGTGAGCTCTTTGATTGGTTTCCAGTTCAGCCACCACTTTTTTATCTTTCAAAAGTTTTTTTGCTTTAACATTATTCATTTTAGTTGTTCGAGGATTTGGCAGGTCTTGCAAACCTTTCTTGAAGTTGGTCCTCCACAGTTTTCGCATTTGTTTAAACGATTCTTCATAACCTTTTTTTCCAGGTTCGGGACTAACCTGTCAAAAATCATTTGCAGGTTGACCTTTGAGCCATGGAACTTGAATTCCAAGTCGTTCAATTCTTCTCTTATAAGGCTTCTGAAAGATTCTGAAACGTAAGGGCACGCCCCTTCATTTGATTCAAATCCTTTGATTATGGAGTAAGCCATGGATTCTCTTTCGCTGACCCTGCGGAAAGGTTTGATTCTTTGAACAAAGCCCGGGCTAATTGACTTGGTTCTGGCCAGTTTTTCCATGTTGAACTGGAAAATGTTCATTAAAATGTCTTGGCAAGTGTCGTCTAAGTTGTGCCCAGTGACGAGCTTGTCAGCCCCGAGCTCTAACGCTTTCTTGTTGATTAAGTACCTTCTTAGCACGCCGCATTTGGAGCACGGCGAGGTTTTCGTGCTGTCAAGTTTAACTATTTGGTCGGTTGTCGTGCCGAACTCTTCTTTGAAAGAAGATGTGTGCAGGGTTATCTTGTGTTTTTTGCAGAATTTTTTTATGAATGATTTGGAGCGTTCACGGTAATTTTTGATGCCTTCATCAATGAATAGGGCTTCGACTTTGGGAAAGTTTTTGTGAAGAATGTGTAAGAGATTGGTGGAGTCCTTTCCTCCTGAGGCAGCGACTAAAACCTTATCATTCCTGTTTATCATGAAAGTTTTCTGAACTGTTTCCAAAACCTTTTTTTCAACGCTGGCAACTAAGTGTTCTTCGCAGAACCACTTATCAGTATGTCTGACGTGAATAACGCTTGTTTCCCTGCAAAAATCGCATTTCATCCTTTAGAACCCACTTTTATTATTTGAACAACATCTTCTTTTTTGAGCTCGTAATCCTCCGCAATCATTTTCCCATCCTTTTTCACTATGATTTCTTCAGGGTTTTCCCCGGATTTCACGAGGACTTTTAGCAAAGAACCCTCTATCTCAACTTTTATCTTCGCGCCATCGGGGTATTCGAGGGTTACCATGCTCTTTTCTTTGTTCTGAAATGCTTTAAAGATTTTTCCATGCTCTTTTTTTAAGAGCTCGAAAAAAGGTTGTCCGTAAGCCTTATTAGTTCGTTGGCCCTGATATTATTGCATGGTTGGAGAAGAGATAACTGGTCCGTTGAGTCAGGTTGGGGACTGGCTTATTGGAATCACTGTGCAAGCAGTGCCCCTCATAATCTCTTCCGCCTTGATAATATTTATTGGGTGGGTGGTCGCATCCATCATTGAGAGGATTGTGTCCAAGACTTTGCGCGGCGTTAAGCTGGACAAATGGCTTAAAGAAAGGAACATAACAAAGGCTTTGTTTAACGTTTCCATGGAGTCCTTAGTGGCTTCAGTAATCAAGTGGTACGTGTTTTTGCTTTTCTTGCAAGAAGCCGCGTTTCAAATAAATTTTCTTGCAATATCCACTTTTTTTGGTTCAATACTTGTGCTGATACCCCAATGGTCTATTGGAGTGATTACGATAGCAGTGGCCCTCATAATCGGCAATTGGTTTAAGGACAGGATTAACGAGTCCGGCGCGGTTTTCAGTGGTTGGATCGGGAACGTTATTTATGGTTTTGTCGCGTATGTTGGGGTTGTTCTTGCACTGCCAAAGTTTGGTTTCACTAACGTAGAAATATTGACGGACGCGTTTAAACTGGTTGTTGGAGGATTATCTTTGGGTTTGGCTTTGGCAATAGGAATTGGTTTCGGCTGGGCTCTCAAAGAGGGGCCTGCAAAAGATTTTTTCAAACGGTTTGAGAAAAAAGAAGAATAAAAAAAAAATAGTCCTTTTTTTTAGAACCATTTTTTCAGGTTTTTTTGCTCTTTTTCTTGAAGGGATTTGTTCAAGTTTTTGAACGCGTTGTCAATCCTGTTTTCGGAGAATTCGTGCTCGTCGCACAGTATTTTTTTTATGGCTTCAGGGTCTGGTTCACCCCATTTTGGAGTGGCTTTTTGGGTCGTGGGTTTTAGGAAGAAGTCTCTTATCTTTTCTGGTTTAATCTTGAAATTCCAGTTAACTTCTTTGAATATTTGCTCCCAAGATTTTTGTTTGATCAGTTTTAGGCCTGTTTTCGGCCCGATTCCTTTAATCCCTTTTGGGTTGTAATCAGTTCCGACGAGGATTCCAAGAGTTATTAATTGCTCCCGGGTGAGCCCTGTTTCTTTTAGGGCTTGGCTTAAAAATATTATTTCAGGTTTGATAGTGTAGTAAACGGGTTTGCCGGGAACTTTTCTGCGGCCAGTTATGTTGAGGTTTCGGATGAGTCTTTCAGCCCCGAATAGTAAGGCATCATAGTCCTGTGAGACCACTGCCCATACCGTGCCGTCCAACACCATGCTCGCGCACTGGGCTTCACCTTCGCTGAGCGCTTGAATGCAGGGGACTCCTAGGGCGGTTAGTAACTGTTTGGATTCTTCGACCATTTCTTCGGTGAGCTTGGAGGTTTGCTGAGCGTATCGCATCATTAGAGCCTCATCCCCTTTTTTCCTTGCTTCAGCGAGTTTTTCCATGGCCAGCTTTTTTCTTTTAGCTCTTTCCTCTGCAACGGCTTTGAACTCTGGTGGTTTTCCGTCAAAAACGAAGCAGGGTTTTACGTTGTTTTCTAAAAGTTTTAGCGTTCGATAAAAAAGTCCTGATAAATGAGAAGTAATCTTTCCCCTGCTGTTTTTTAGGGGGGTGCCGTCAGCTTGTCTTATGATGCTTAAGAACTGGTATATTATGTTGAAAGCGTCGACACCGACTTTTTTTCCCGTGAGTTCCTCAAAACTTGTTTCTTCTCTTGAAATAATGTCTTTTAGGTTTACGCCCATGCTTTTACGAGAATCAAAGCTTTTTTTTAAGTCTTTCACAAACGTTTAAATCAGTGCACAACCATTTTTTTTTGTTGTATGGTTTTAGAGTCGTTGATAACTGCGAGGCTTGCTAAGAACAGGCCAGTGTACACTTTCTTTTTCGCTTTTGTTTACATGAACTTGGCGTTCATAATTGCTTTAACCGTTTTTCCCGGGAACCCGTCGACGCCAGCAATTTTTTTGGTGACAATGATGTTTGTTCCTTTTCTCGTGAACTTGTTGAAAGGGGCGGAGCTTTACGCTGAAACGCAGATAATGTTAAGGAATATTGTTTTGATGAAGAAGTACACTAAAGTGTTTTTAATCTTTTTTTACTTGTTTTTAGGTGCTTTGGTGGCCACGACTTTTTGGGCTTCCCTGTCCTCGCATGAAGTTTACGCCAAGCTTTTTTCCAGCCAGATAAGCGTGATTTCCGAGATTTCTTCTCAATTCACAAGGGGTTACGTGACTGGTTCGTACGGTTTTCAGATGATATTGTTGAACAATTTTAAAGTATTGGTTTTCGTGATACTGTTCTCTTTTATTTTCGGGGCGGGAGCCATTTACATCCTTGCATGGAATGCCAGCGTTGTTGGAGTGGCTATTGGCAACCTTATCAGGAATTACTTCAGTTCCTGGGTTCCGGGCACTTCTTTTTACTCGTACTTGCACGTCGTGCCGTTGAGTTTCGCTAAGTTCATGACGCATGGAATAATCGAGGTTGCCGCTTATCTTTTTGCGGCTATTGCGGGAGGAATAATTAGTGCAGCGATTATTAGAAGGTCTTTGGCGGACGAAGAGTTTTCCGGCATATTGCGCACGTGTTTTGATTTAGTGCTAACGGCGTCCATCCTGCTGATTTTGGCGGCGATAGTTGAGGTAACGATTTCTCCTATGATCCTCGTGTAAAAGTTTTTAAGGATTTGATAAATAGTTATTCATCATAATGGATGATGAGTATCAGGTATCTCTTAAAGACTTGGTGAGCAAAGTTAAAAAAAATAAAGACTTGTTGTTTTACTCAGGAGTTTTCGCGTTGTTGTGTTTAGCGTTCGTGATAAGAACTGCTGACATGAAGAATTTGGGTTCAGAGTTGTTGGCGAGCGACCCGTACGTTTTCTTAAGGTATGCTGAAGACATGGTTGAGAGAGGAGGGATCCCGCTTAATGATACTATGAGGTATCACCCTTTTGGTTTTGACACTAGTTTTGAAGCGCCCATGCCTTCTTACGCGATAGTATTGATTTATTCTATCGCCAATTTCTTTAATCCTGGAGTGGCTTTGTTGTGGGCTGCTCAGATTTACCCTGCAATCTTTAGCGTTTTGGCTTTGTTCGTGTTTGCTTTAATAGCTAGAGAGTTGACGGGAAGTAAGCGAATTGCTTTGGCTTCGCTTGCTCTTTTGTTATGTCTTCCAGCTTTTTTGTATAGGACTAGCGCGGGTTTCGCTGATAAAGAGCCTGTTGTGACGTTGTTCTCTTTGCTGATGGTTTACGCTTACGTTAGAGCCTTAGGGTCTGATAAGAAGTATTGGGTTTGGGCTGTTGTTTCAGGAGTGTTCACGGGTATTGCAGCGTTGTCTGGGGGCCTGTTCATTTTCGCCGTGTTTTCGATATGTGTTTACAACCTGTTATCAATGTTGTTCTTGAGGATTGGGGATAGAAGGATTAAAATCCTGGTTTTATGGTTTGTTTCACAACTGCCAATACTTGTTTTCGCGACTAAGCGTTTCGGCGGGCTGGAGATTTACAAGCACATGGCTTTTCAAGCACCTGCAGCGACGTTGGGAGTCTTAGCGATTTATTTATTGGTAAAAAGATTGAAGGTGTCTGAAAAATGGCCTGCGAGCGTGATAACTTTTTTTGTGCTCTTCGCGCTCGGCTTCACGGTTCTTGCGTTAACCCAGCAGGGAGGGATTGCTTCCGCGCTTTCAAGCATTCACACTCGACTCATGTACCCGTTGGGTTATAACGCGTTCCAGCAGAGCGTTTCCGAGAACCAGTCCCCTTACGTTTATGACCCTCAAGGCAGGACTGATTGGTGGAGCAATTTCGGATTCACTTTTCCTTTAATGCTTGCCGGCGCCATAATGCTTTTTTATTTCACTGTGAAGGACGTGAAAAGAAGTAATTTGCTGACATTGATGTTTGCAGTCTTCCTGATATTTTTTATTTTCTCGCGCTTCTCTTCAGACCCTGATTTCAGCGCGATAACGAGTTTTTTCACTGACTTCAATCTTTACGCTTTATACGCTTTCCTAGTTGCTTTGTTATTGTTCGTTCTTTATAATGGGACTAAAGCGGATTATGATAAGATTTCTTGGAAAACTCTTTTCCTGGTTTCATGGTTCTTGATGACAGTCATAGGAGCTAGAGGGGTTATCAGGTTGATGTTTGTGGCAGCCCAGCCGGCGATGATAGTTACCGCTTATTTTTTGATAAAGTCAAGTGATTTGATTCATAAAAAAACTAAAGACGCTTTGTACACGGCGGTTCCGTTAATAGTTTTAGGAGCTATTTTTATATTCTTTTCTTATCAGACTTACGGTTCGGCAAGTCACACGTACCCAACGTACAATCATTTCTGGAATGACGCGATGAATTGGGTGCAGGACAACACAAAGTCTTCTGACGTGTTCGTTCATTGGTGGGATTATGGTTACTGGATACAGTCTCGCGGGGACAGGGCGACTGTTCTTGATGGAGGCAACTTTTTTGGACCAGAAATTATTGCTCGCCACTTTTTCACGTCCACTAACATTAGTGAGATAAAAGAAACCCTTGATTATTATGGTAACCCGGAGTACTTGTTAATAGAGTCTAGCGACGTGTTTAAGTTTTATCAAATATCGAGGATTGGTGGAAGAGAATCCTGGTTCTCAGGATTAATGTTTTACGGGGATAGAGGGATTAACCCGTCTATAGAGAACATGTCTGCCGTCTTGGTTTACAACGCTGGCGGAGGCATACAGGTAAGAGAGGATTATGTTAGGGACGGAAAGTTGTGGGCGAAGGACTCGACTTACATTGTTCAAGCAGTTATTCCTCATAACGAGACGGATAAACTTGACCCGCAGGTCGTGTTAATCAATGAGTATGTTGGTCAGGCTTTGTTCCCGATAAGCTGTGTTTGCAAGTACGGGGCTTGCAGGACTGTTGACGAGACGGGGGTTCCAGGGTGTCTGGTGTTGTTCGATGACGCCATGATTTACGCTCCTGACGAGTTGAGGGACATGCTTTTCACAAAGGTTTATTTGCTGAACAATTTTAGAGGAATAGAAAAAGTTTATGACAATCAAGTTCCGTTAAGCGCTAACGCTTTTTATGGCGGGGTAACAAATATAAGAATTTATAGGATAAATTATACTGAATTAATATGATATTACTGTTGTCCCTGCTAATCGCGTTGCTCTGTTCTTTGATTTTGACCAGGGCTTCAATTTCTTACTTGAGAACAATTGGTCTTGAGAACAGTGACGTTCACAAGCCCGCTGGAAGCGCGAAGGTGGTGGAAGGGGGTTTAGGCGCGGTTTGGGCTTTTTTCGCTGGGATCATGATTTACGTTGGCTTAATCACTTTTCAGGAAGGGGGCCAGGTTTTGAGCATTTTCGCCCCGGTTTGCACGATAATCATGGTGTCTTGGATCGGTTTTATTGATGACATAAAAAAGATAAAGAAATGGAAAGGCGGTTTAAAACAGTGGCAAAAACCGTTGCTAACATTGTTAGCGGTTATCCCGTTGATGGCTGTTCGCGCTGGAAGCACTTCCATGAGCATTCCTTTCATTGGAATAGTGGATTTCGGGTTGCTTTACACTTTCATCTTGATTCCGATAGGCGTGGTCGGGGCTTCTAACGCGATAAACATGCTTGAAGGTTTTAACGGGTTGCAAGGCATGGGCGTGATCGTTCTTGTATTCCAGGGAGTTTACGCTTATTGGCATGGCCAAACTCTTGCGGCAGCTATAGCTTTTTGTTTCGCTGCAGCCCTGTTAGGTTTTCTTAAGTTCAACTGGCGCCCTGCTAAAATTTTTCCAGGAGACACGTTGACTTATGCTGTTGGCGCAGCCATTGCAAGCGTCGCGATAGTTGGTAACATTGAAAAATTCAGTATTTATTTATTGGCTCCTTGGATTCTGGAGTTCTTCTTGAAATTGAGAACCCGTTTTAAGGCAGAGTGTTTTGGCAAGTTACAAAAGGACGGGACTTTAAAAGCGCCGGAGAAGGTAGGTTCTTTAACGCATTTGGTCATGAGGTCTGGCAGGTGGACTGAGAAGCAAGTTACCATAATACTTATATTCATAGAATTGTTGGTTGGTTTAATCGCTTTAGGAGTGACTTCATGGCAGATTTTACAGTGGTAATACCAACGTACAACGAGAAGGAAAACATTGACGAATTAGTGAAACATTTTCTTAAAATGTTCGACCAAAAAAAGCTGGGAGGAGAGTTGCTGGTAGTGGATGATGATTCTCCGGATAAGACTTGGGAGTTAGTGGAGGCTTGGACGAAAAAGGATTCTCGAGTCAAGTTATTGCACAGGAAGGGAAAGAAAGGTTTGGCAAGCGCGGTCATTGACGGTTTTGAAAAAGCGGGTTCAAAAATTTTGGTGGTGTGCGACGCCGATTTCTCGCATGATTATTCGATTATTCCGACAATGGTTTCGTTAATCCGTCAAGGGGAAGACATTGTTATCGGTTCCAGGTTCGTTGAAGGAGGAGGGGTTAAAGGCTGGCCTGCTTACAGGCTCTTCATAAGTAAAGGGGCTAGACTGCTATCACGAGTGTTTTTAGGGGTGAAGGTTAAGGATCCTATGAGCGGTTTCTTCGCTTTAAAGAAGAGTGTTTTCAAAAAAATAAGTGGCGACATGAGCCCTCAAGGTTACAAAATTCTTTTGGAAATAGTTTTTAGAAGCGGTTCGAACAAGATTAAAGAAGTGCCTTTCGTTTTCAAAGACAGGGAACTGGGAAGTTCTAAGCTTAGCGGGAAAGTGATGAGCGAATACTTGAAAATGGTTTTAAACTTGGCTTTCAAGTAGTCATGTTGTAAACCACGAAGTCGGTTAATGTTTCGTTCTTGTACCCTTTACGTGAAAGGAAGCCTCCAAAACTGGACAGGACAACGTTATCTTCTTTGTTTATGATTATGTAAGTGGGTATTTGGGAGGCGGTTCGAGTCCATAAATCAAAGTAATCTTGTTCTGTATTAGGACCCCAATAAGCATAATAGTATGAGTGAGTGAACTTGAACGGGTTGAATTGTTTCTTGTTTTTCATGAACTCCCATTCCAATAGTTCGGGGGAGTGAGTGCCATAGTCAGGGCAACCCCAATCCTTGTTAGTGCATATCAGGTAGTAAACCATTTTAGGGTCTTCAGCGAAGCTGACAACTTCTTCAACGTTCACTTTTTCTCGTTGAACGAACAAAGGAAGGGTTGAGAGGAGTATCAGGCCAGCGCTTAGAACTATTACCGCGTTAAAAAATTTTTTGTCAAGTTTTTCCAGAAAATTGGCGAACAATATGAAAAGGAATGGGACTGCTGGCAGCGTGTACCTCATGTCTTTGTTGTCGATGAAAGTTGAGACCAGGTAAACAATTATTATGAATAGCGCGGCTCTTCCCAGGAAAGTGTTGAAGCGCAGAGAAAGTTTGCCTTTCGATTTGTGGAATAAACCTAGGATTCCGAGCAGGAATAGCCCGCTTGTCTGCTCGAAAAACCCTGTTACGTAATACGTCCATCCCGCGGGTTCCTTCCAGTTAGGATCGTTTTCTATGATTCCTTGGTTCTGACTGTAGTAATGGTAGTGGCGAATCATGTCGTTGTCGATGAGCGAGAATTGAAGCCAAGGAAGAGCGATTAATAAGCAGAGCGTGAATTGAATCGCGAAGCGGAAAATCATTCCAGAACGAATTCTCTTTTTGACAGCCCACTCGATTATGAAGTAAGCAAAGATGAAAGCGGATAGGAAGATTATGGAAGTGTATTTTAACATGAACGCTGCGAGCAGGGGAATGGTTCCAAGAAACATTTTTTTGATTCCTTTTTGGTGGAAGAAGTTGTAGTACCACACTATCATCATCGCTGCAAGCGCTGAGTCAACTAAAGGTTCTCTCGCCCACCTGAAAAAGATGGGGGACAATGATAGGAAAATTGTTGTTAATAGCGACGTTTTATAACCGAATTTTTTTCTCAGAAGCAAGTAGAAGAAGTACAGTCCAACGATGACAAAGATTTGTGTCGCGAGCCTGGAGACCAGTTCATTAATCCCAAAAAAAGGGAACAGGATTCCTTCTAGGATTGCGTGGGCAGGGGGGTGGTAAAGCGCTGCCCATCTTATGGGGTACACTTGAGAGTATTGGTTGTAGAAGTCTGGAAGCGAGATTAGTTCTCCGGAAAGCACGGTTTTGAAGTAGTCAGCGAAGAAAACGCCTGCCGCCGCGTGAACGCTTTCATCCCAGTTCAAGGAAGGGTTTGTGAGGAAGTTGCAAAGGATTAGGTAAAACACGAAGTAAATTATCAAGAAAACTTTTCTTTTTCCGAGTTGCATGTTTAATTAATTAAAGGTTAATATTTTAAATCATATCGGATATAGTCATTGATATAATGATTAGTGTCGTGTTGCCAGCGCATAACGAGGCTAGGAATCTTGAACGCGCAGTAAAAAAATTGGCTGGTTTTTTAGAAAAAGGTTATGAAATAATTGTTGCTGAGGACGGGAGCACTGACGGGACGGATAGGATTGCGAGAAGATTGGAGAAAAAAGGTTTAATAAAATTCATGCATTCTGACGAGCGGTTGGGAAGGGGCAAAGCGTTGTCCGCAGCGTTCAAAAAAGCTAGGGGAAGCGTTATCGTTTACATGGATGTTGATTTAGCAACGCAGTTATCATCTCTCAAACAATTAATCAGTGAAGTGCGGGGAGGAGCTGATATAGTGATTGGTTCTCGTTACTGTAAGGGGTCTGATGCTAAAAGAACTTTTTCGCGGTTGTTGGCGAGCAAGGCTTACAACCTGTTGGTTTTCGTTTTGTTCGGGTTAAAGCTCAGCGACATGCAGTGCGGTTTCAAAGCGTTTAAGAAAAAGTCTCTGATGAAAATGTTGGGTGACGTGAAGGACACGCACTGGTTTTGGGACACTGAATTGCTCATAAGGGCGAGCAAGAAGGAGTATAAGATAGTTGAAGTCCCTGTTAAGTGGCGTGAGGGCGAGTCAACGACTGTCAACGTTTTAAAAGATTCTTTTGACATGGGAGCCAAGCTTTTCAAGTTGAAGTTGAGAGGCGTAAAATAATTTAATGTTTGATGGAGGATTAAGTGGGCATGCAAGAAAAAATAAGGGGTTTGTTACTTGATGGGGAGACGTCTTTGAAAGATTTGTGCAGGAGAACGGGTTTTGAGAAGAAGAAGGTTAAAAAAGTTTTGAGAAAGGTTGGTGCAGTGAAGGTTAAACGGGACGGCGTAACTCGTTATCATTTGGTTAAGAGGAAGGGTTTTACTTTAAGAATTTCTTTAGCCAGGATAAAAAACTTTTTTGAAGTTAACAATTTTGTTAAAGTACGGTAAGAAGAAATTTATTTTTCTATTTTTGCAGGGTTTATGATTGGTAACAATAAGGCTCCGACCAGTATTGTCACGTACAGGGTTGCGAACCTGAACAGTATTGAGATGCCTGTTCCAACGTCACCGGATATTCCTTGATACGTGAATAACATGATTAAAGCGCCTTCAGCTATTCCTAACCCTCCAGGGGTTAGTGGCAGCGCGGTTATTAGGGCGGTGAGTATTGCTAGGAATCCTAGGAAGTAGAAGTTTAGGGTTATCCCGAAGGCTTGGACGACGAACGCTAGAGACACTATTTCCAGCATCCAAATGGTTACCGTAAGAATGAATATGTTAAAAATCTTTTTTTTGTTCTTGAATATTCTGAATCCTTGCTGGAATTTTTCCCACGCGTGTTCAAACTTTTCTGAAAACCTGGACAGCAGTGGAAGCGAGAAAACTGATTTCATGAACTTTTTTGCAAAAGAAGGTTTCCGGAGCATTAGGGTTAAGAAAAACGAGCCTGCGATGACGAATAGTAAAGACATGTTTAAGGCACTGGTGATAAGGGGTTGCGTTATTTTAGCGGAGTAGACGAAGAAGAAGGATAAAATGATTATTATCACTAAATCGAAGAATCTTTCGAGCAGTATTAATGCAATGATTTTTGAACGGGACACGTCAAGCTTTTTGGCGGACCAGATTCGGTACGCTTCACCGAATTTTGACGGGCTAATGCTGTTAAAAAACCATGTGAAACAAATAATTTTGAATAAGGGTGAAAACCTGATTTTATATCCTTGAGCTGATAACAAGGTTTTCCATCTAATGGTTCTGAGAGGATAGGTTAGAAAGAAAGCGAATAAGGCTAAACCGTAATACATTGGGTTTATTGTTAAAATTTTTTCTAAAACAAGTCCTAAATCGATTTTGCTGAACACTAGCCAGAGGATTATCGCGGATAGGATTAGCCCGAGCAAAACCCTTTTGACAGGGAACTTTTTTATGTCAGAAGATTTTTTCATTAGTAGGTTTATCAGAAGGTTTTTAAAATTTAAAAAGTTTTCATGTTTTGATGATGATAAGCTTCTTAGTCCCTGCTTATAATGAGGAAAAAAAGATTGTTAAAACGCTTGAACGGATTATTGGCTTTGCAGAGGGTTATTGTAAGAAATATGAGGTGATAGTGGTTTGTGATGGGGTTGACGGCACAGCTAAAAGAGCAAGGTCTTTCAAAAAAGTCAAGGTTTTGGGGTTTAAGACGCGTTTGGGTAAGGGAGGAGCTCTTGTTAAGGGTTTTGAGGCGTCTCGCGGCGAGGTAATAGTTTTTTTGGACGCTGACTTGAGCACGCCTCCCAAATATGTTAAGAAACTTGTTGGCGCCCTGGATTCCAGTGACGTCGTTATTGGTTCAAGGTACTTAAAGAATTCTAGGATAAACATTCCTTTTAAGAGGTTAATCGCTTCCAGAGGTTTCAATTTTTTAGTCAGGTTGTTCACTGGTTTGAACGTGAACGACACGCAGTCGGGTTTCAAAGCTTTTAAGAGAAGTGCTTTAGAATCAGTGTTTCCTCTGCGAGTGACAGGTTTTTCTTTTGACGTTGAACTGCTTAAGAAGTTGAAGGGAAAGGGTTTTAGCATGAAAGAGGTTCCTGTCGAGTGGGTTCACGACCCTGACTCGAAAATGACTTATTCTAAGGCTTTAGCCATGTTTCGCGATTTATTGCGCATTGTTGTAGATAATGAGTAAAGGCGATACCCTATCTTGGTATGATTGAGTGTACGTTTTTGCAACGCTAAGGTTGAGGGTGTAGGCGTATTCTGGGTGGGTTTCGAAAACGCTCACCACAATGAACTTGACGCTTTCGTCTTCTAGTAAGTTCTTTAATCCTTCTAAGGTTTCGGGAAAGTTGAGGGTCGTTCTTTCACTGTAGAAAGTGTTTTGAGGGATGGACGCGCTCACGACGACTTGGCCGGGCAACGAGTTTTGTTTAATCCATTCTCCTGCCTGGCTTACTTGCGCGTAAGAAGGTCCTTTTGAGGTTATCAATGAGTGCCCGTAGCTTAGGTTGGAGTAGAATACTATTGCCAGGCAGGCGATGACCACTATTTTTCGGGTCTGCTTGTCTGCAAAGAGTTGTCCGACTTGTTTTATTCCTAGTCCTGTTAGCAGGAAGAAGTAAGGTAGCACGTACATCATGAACCTGTCTTCTTTGTGCTGGATGAGTGAGAAAGCCAGGAAAAAAGTGGTTATCACTGCCAGGAAGAAAAACACTTTTTTCTTTTTGACTTGTTTTAGGGATGCCGCTAGGCCTAGTAGTGTTAGTAGAAGGGTGGGGGATACGAGCAGGCTTCCTAGGAACCCGAATCCCGGGATTATCGTGGTTAACTCTAATAATTCTCCCATGAGGTGAGGCATGCCTGCGAAGAAGTACCAGAAAGGTTCAACTCCTGTTCCAGGTCCTGCCACGTTGAACGCGAAGAACTCTTGAATTGATTCCAAGGGGTTGCCGTAAACGAGAACGTCGTATAAGGGTAGTATCATGAAGAAGCAGAGGGCGAATAAGGTCCACGAGTAGTTTTTGATTTTTCTTTCTTTGTTCAGTAGTTGGTGTAGGAGTAATGGGAGCGCGACCACTATTGCGGCGAACCTGATGATTGTGGCTAGAGCTATTGACGCGCCCATCAGTAAAGGGTAGTGTTTGTTCTCATCTTTTTTTAGGAAGAAGAGTACTGCGAGCATGGCGAGCGCTGTTGAAGGGATTCCTGTGAGAACGCGGACGCCGTAAAAGTTGAACATCCATGATACCGCGACCATTGATGAGCCGATGAGGGCTACGTCCCTGTTAAAAACAATTTTGCCAATCTTGTAGGTTAGGAATACGATGCTTGTTGCGAAACCTATTCCTATGAGCTTGGCCATGAATTCGTTGCCCAGCGAGGGTAGGAGCATTAACGGGAATATGAAGGTTCTGCCAGCCCACCACCCCGTGTCGGGGGTGCCGTACAACCAGTTCTTGGCTTTGACAAGGTAAGTGGATTCATCCCACCATAACGCTTGGTTGGTGTTGATGTAGAGAAGCTTGACTGCTATCGTGAGGATTAGGATGCCTATGAGGAGGCCGTTTTTTTCGATCAGTGTTTTCAATTTTTTTTGAGATAGCATTTTTTTTTATTTGTCGAACCGTTAGTTCATAATGGGTGGAACACTGCTTTATTTGATTCTTGCTGTTTCCGCTTTCTCCCATATTTGTTTCAAATCCTTTTTTTTGATGTTTAAATCAATGAAGGATAACGTCCAGGCATAAGTTCTAGCGGTTATGAGTGCAAAGTACCAGGCCAGTTCTTTTAAGTTTTTCGCGTAACCAAAACCTTTTGTGAAGTGAGAGGCTTCTTTGAGAAAACTTCTGGTCCTGTGTCCGGGGAACCATTTTTGAATTTGGTGGTAGCCAGCCATGGTGCGTCGCTTCTGGGTTGTCCAGTCTTTAAAGTTATCCGGGTAGCGGACTTTGACCCAAGCGTCCGGTTCGTAAACGATTTTATATCCTTTTTCTCGTATCATGTGAGATATGACTGCGTCGTCAGCCAGGCTTTGTTCTGGAATCTTTTTTATGACGTTGCGGATGGCGTAGAACTCGCCAGAGCATATAAGGAAACCTTTTTTTGACAATCTTTTTTTGTTCTCGTGAGCGCCTGCTTCGCTTAGGAAGTTGGCCCACCAGCCGAGCATGTTGTTTTTAGGGTTTTCGCAAACCACTCTTGAGCTCGCCGCCCCGACTTTCGAGTTCTTGAAGTGTTTGAGCAGTTTTGGGATAGCGTTTTTCTGGATGATCACGTCCCCGTCAGTTAGGATGATTATGTTTCCTTTGGCTTTTTTGAAAGAAAGGTTCAGGGCGTGGGGTTTGCCTTTGCCAGGGTCTTTCACTATTTTGACGCGCCCAAATTTTTTTGCTTGTTGGATGGTAGGTTCGTCCGGCGCTACCACGATTAGCTCGTCGTTTTTCTCTATTTGGCTAAGTATTGCTTTGATTGCGCGACCAATGGTTTTCTCTTCTTTAAAAGCTGTTATTATCACTGTGTTCATTTTGTTTTCAGGAAGGAGGTTATTGATAAGAGGGAGCGCAAGAATACTATGCAAGTGTAGGATAGAGTTTCTTTGATGTGTTTGAAGTCCAGGTAGAATTTGTAAGTGCTGTACGAGAAGTACGCTGTCAGCGCTAATAGTAGTGGCAGTCTAAAAATTGGGAGGATTATTAACGGGGTAGCCAATAATAGTCCTCCTCTTAACCCGTTCACTAATAATAGTTTTGCAGCCATTTTTTTGCGGCCAGTTTTCAGTAAAGTTTTTATTCCTTTACCAAACCAGTTTGCTTGTTTTAGATAGAGTTGCAGGGTGTCAGGGTCTTTGTGGTAAAGCACTATTGATGGGTCGTGGACAAGTTTGTATCCTTTGTTCAGGAAGTTTTGTGTTAGCAGGCCGTCTTCAAAGTAGAAAATGTTTTTCGGGTAGCCGCCCAGTTTTTTGAACACTTCTTTTTTTATGCAGAAAATGAATGCTGGCGTTTCATTAACAACCGTTTTTTCGTATTTTTTGGAGTAAACCCTGTTTCTGAGGTCAAGAGCTTTTGCGATAATGGTTTTTGGTTTGTAACCGTAAACGTTCCACGTTACCGCGTCAGCAAGGTATTTTTTTAGGTTTTGGTCAATTTTTTTTAAGCAATTTTTTGGAGCTATCTGGTCCGCGTCCACGAACACGAGCACTTCTCCTTTGGCTTTTTTGACGCCTTGGGTTCTGGCGAACGCTGCGCTGTGTCCTTGCTTGAAGTTGACGAGTTTTAGGGTTTCACATTTTTTTTGGCGGTTTTCAACGATTTTTTGCGTCCCGTCTTTGGACCCGTCGTTCACCACGATTACTTCATAATCTTTGAAAGATTGTTTTAGGCATGAGTCTAGGCAGTCAGGAAGGTCTGTTTCCTCGTTGTGAGCTGGTATTATTATGCTGAACCTCATACTTTTTTGTACACCTCTAACGTTTTTTTAGCAACTTTTTGTGGGCTGAAATCGTTCACTATTTTTGTTCCGTTTTTGACCAAGCGGTTTTTGAGTTGAGGGTCTTGTATTAGCATTTGAATTTTTTGAGAAACATCTTCCACATTGTTTTCTGAATAGAGTAGGGATTTTCCGAAGACCGTGGGGGTTGCTCCTTTGTCAAGTGCTATGCAGGGGGTTCCTGACGCGAGGGCTTGGGCGAAAACTATTCCAAAGGATTCTTTGCTTGACAGGTTGACGAGCATGTCCGCTGTTGAGAGAGTGTTTAACAATTTTTTTTCGCTAACAAAACCTAGAAAGCGGATTCTGGTGTCTCCTTCAGCAATTTTTTTGAGTCTTTGCTCGTCCGGGCCTGATCCGATGATGCTTAGTTGTATGCCGTTGAGTTTTTTCACTGCTCGAATCAACGTGTCAACGTTTTTGTATGCGTCCAGTCGTCCAATGAAGAGGACGTGATTATTCCAAGTTTTTTTCTTTATTTTTGAGAATTTTTTTAGTTCTAACGGGTTTGGAATGGTTGTTATATTGTTGTTAAATTTTTTGAGGATTTTTTTTTCGTAATCCGAGGATGTTATCACTTGAGAGGCTTTTTTGATTGCTGGTTGGCCGAAGAACAGGTCAAACATTTTTCTTGTGAACAAATTTTTTTTTCCTTTTTCGTGAAAGTGGGTGGTGAACACGTATTTGTCAACGCTTTTTGAAACAATGAAAGGTTGGAAAGTTGAGTAGTTTTGTGCGTGGACGATGTCTGCTTTGAAGTCCTTTATTTTTTGAGTCATTTCCGGGGTGTAGCCCAACCCTTTATATGGGACTCGTTCAATGGTTATTTTTCCTTCTCTGCTAAGACCTGGTTTTTCGAAGCCCGCGGGAGTTTTTGTGGTGCAAAGAATTCGAACATCGTGTTTTTTTGAGAATTCTTTTGAGATTAGGGCAACGTGTTTTTCAACCCCTCCCAGCTCTGGGTGATAACTCAAACAGACTTGCATTATTCGCATAGACGTGTTAGGTGTTGGAACTTTTTTAAATATTTGGTTTAGACAGCAGATTTGAATTATACGGCACACATTTTTTTTAGAGCACTGAAAAAAACCAGAAGGAAGCGAGTAAAAAAAAGGGTTCTAGAAAAACTTATAAGAACATA
>JAAOXT010000010.1 GCA_018221045.1 Nanobdellota archaeon
CTTCAATCATTGCTTCCCGAATGGTTCTGGAGAGCGTGGTCTTGATTGTTTCCTCGACTTTTCTTCTGCCAGTTCTTGAGTGAACCAGTTCTTGTTCAAGATTTTGTTTGATTTTGTCTATCACACCTACTGCGACGTTGTTTTCCATGAGCGCGAGTTCTAAGTCCCAGAAAATGTTTTCGAATTCTTGCTCGCTAATCTCTTTTTCGGTTATTTTGCTCTTTATTCGTTCAAAACGAGTAAGCGTTTTAGCGCTCTGAAAACCTTGCTTGATTTTCGCGGGTTTTCGGAAAACGCTCTTTTTCTTAACCTTTTCTACTGGTTTTTTTCTCTCTACTTTGCTCCTAATTTTTTTTAGGGATTCCCCAATCTTTTTTTTAAAAAGGTCGAACATTGTTTGAAGAAAACATACTAGTTTTTTGAATTAAAATGCTTTGCTGATTTCTTGTTTTAGCAGTGCAACGTCTTTTTCAATTCTTTTTCTTACGCTTTCGAAAACTTTTATTTGCTCGTCTAAAGATTTTTTGGCTGCGCTGATGGTTTTTTCGACCATTATCCCACTGCCAACGTTAACCAAAACGTTCTGGTCATCCACTAGTTTTCCTTTTAGAAGCACTCCTGAACCGAACGGGACTAAAAGGTCTGACCCCTTATTGTCCTTCAAGTCATCTAGGGATTCTTGTATGATTTTGAGCTCGGCCACTTTTTTTTCTATTTCAATTAATTGTTGTTCTAGTTCGCGAGCCTGCCCTCCCATCATCTGGAGTCTTAACGCTTTTTGCTGGTCTTTTTCCTTGTCCATGGTGACCAACTCAAATGTTTTTAGTCTTTTTTAAGGCTTACTGTTTTAACGAGGTCAGTAAACGTTTTTCGCTTTCATCTAAGTTAGACATCGCTGTTGCTAGTTCTTGCTTACAGTGTAATAATTTTTTGTCCTGAGGCATTAGTTTCTGCTTATCCTCTCTAGTTAATTCTCTCGTGTGCTCTATTACCCCGATTATTCTTTTTGCTTTTGTTGGGCTATGGAAGATTTTGAGGAGTTCAGAAGTCAGTTTTTCCCTGATTTCTCCACCTAAATCCAACCATTTAATGTATGCTTCAACGCTTGTTCCGTAATCCATTGCTCTTCCAGCGAAGCTGATTTCCGTGTTAAGGATTGCTCCAAGACCTTCGAACAAAACGTCTCTATCGTGTTCTGAATACTCGTGTTTTTTTATTATTGGCACGAACGCGGTGTAAAAATTGTTCCAGTAAGGCTCGACTGGTTTAGCTCCGTTTCTGAGCACGCTCTTAACACTTGTTATTGTTGTCAGGGCTTGCGAGTAAGCCTCATAGTTTTGTTCAGTCACTTGTTCGCCCAGTCTCGGGAACTTCGATAAAATGATTTCATCGTACGCTCTTTGAATAGATTCTTTCAGCACCGGGTCTTCGTAACCCTGGATAACTGTTAAACCATCGTCTTTGAGGAGTTCTTCAATATCTCCAAATCCTTCTTCTAGTTCGTGAACGTCTTCCATTCATGAAGAATGAATTTAAGTAGAGTTAAAAAATGTTTTTGTTATTTGAAAATCCTTTGTTCTGGATGCTTGAAGAGTCCTGAAAAGCGGAGCCAGCCTTTGAGTGAGAACAAGCCGTAAGGTGTCATGCATTTGTCATCTTCGGGGTTGTAGCTTGATTCGAAGGCGTGAACCCAGAAGGAGGAATTGGCGAGTTGTTCGGAGTGCTCCTCAATTTTCTGTCTTGGCGTGATAAGTCTTATCTGCGATTTTACGTAAGGCCTCAGTGGGTGTGACCCTAACCCAATTTTTTTGTGTTGGTTTTGGTCTTGGCAGAAATCGTTTATTTTTTCGACGCCCAGGTAAATTTTGGTTTTCGTGCCGTCCGAGTCTCTGACTGCGTGCTCGAGACAAAAGCCCTGCTCGTTGCTCGTTTTTACAATGGTTGTTCCTAAATCGCTTAGGAATCTCCACAGTTTCATCTGGTAGAAAGGAATGCCGTTTATCGGGGGTTCGGGGTTGAAATAAGCTTTTGGTGCGTAAAGCGTGAACGTTTCTAAAACCATGACTTGATTGATAAGTGTTTTAGAAGTATTAAAATTTAATTTAAAAAAAGTTGGAACGGTGTTTCAGTAATCATATTTTGTCTTAAGTTCTTGCAGTTCTTTTTCAAAGTTTTTTCTTCTGAAATCCTCTATTCTTTGTTCAAGTAAAGGGTTTGTTGTCATTTCTTCAAATTCGAGCAGTATTCCGTCGACAAATTGGGATAATCCTGACAGTGATTCAAAACTTGCTGGAGCCGTGCCATGTGATATCGCATACTCTTTTTTTCCAGAAATTTCTTCTGGAATTATTTTTAGAAGGGAGTCGTATTTTCCAAAGTGCTGAACCATTATTTTTCTTGCCTCAACATCTAAGGCAAGTTCGTTAAAAACAGGGCTTGAAAAGTTTAATCCTGACTTGTATGTTCCTAAAGGATTATGTATTACTTGCTGGAAAGTTTCTTGTTTATCAAATCGGTAGGTATTGTCCGTTTTTATGGCCAGTTCTAAGTTCTCCCAACCTTTAAGTTCTTTTTGAACTTGCCATTCGAGCGTGACAGTTAATCCAAGATTTTTTTTGGGTATGTGTGTTCCCATACTGTGGGAATTTTTTATTTCTAATCGTTCATCAAGACTAACTAGCTTGTGACTTGTTTTGAATTCATGAGTAACTAAGGATTGTCCAAGTTGTTCTTGAAAGTTTTCTGTTATTATTTCATTTAAAAATTTTATTTGGTATTTACTTGATAAATCCATCCCTTTCAGTTTTTTTTTGTAAAATTTTGGGATTAATTCATGAGCAGGTATGTCTTTTATAGTTTTTAAAAAAATGTTTCTGAGTATAGATTCCCTTTCTCTAGCTTGTCTCTCCATTGCTTTTTTTATACCTTTATTTGTTACTCCTGTAAAACCCATTTGTTATAACTAAAGGATTAATGCTTGCCTTAAAAGAATTTCGTTTTTTTTTGCAAACACTTATTTTTTTCTGGAGGGAGTTCTTCTGACAGTTTTTTTGACGGGTTTTTTCTGAATCGTTTTCTTTTTTGCTTTGAGAATTGTTTTAACAGGTTCTTTCTTGTGTTTAAGTTCTTCTTTCACTTTTTCTTTTTTGTCTTTACCAGTGACTTTATCAGCAATTTTTTTGATGACGCTTTTCTTCTCCGCCTTGATTTCAATCTTTATTCCTTCAAGGTGAGCTATTTTATAACTCGCTTCTTTGGTTTTAACGTCAGTTATTTCGACGGTGATTCTGGCAGGAGGTTTTTTCCATCCTCGCGCCCATATCGCTTGGTTAACACTTTTATGTATTTTAACCGGTTCTTTAGCGTGTTTGAGCAGGTATTCGTGAACCGCTTTGATGGCTTTGTTGGTCTTCTTCCATTTAGGCACTTTGTTCGTTTCTCTTCGTAAGGGTATGGTGTACTTCATTTTTTTTTTAGTCCGCCATTAGCTTGCTTCTTTTCCAATTTCTTCTTTTGTGAGGGTTGAGCCTCCAGCGGTCGCTGCGTCTTTTCCCAAACTTTCTTAGGATCGCCCAGAAAGGTGCTGGAACGCTTTCCTTCTCGGCTTTAATCAGCCTCAACTTTTTGGGTCTTGTTTTGTTGCTCGCCATAATTTTTTATTTTCTTGTTGTTCTCGGTTTTTTCTTGTTGTTCGTTATTTGAGTTAATATGAGTTTGACTTGTTCGTCACCAATTTTTTCCCGGATTTCTCCTTGACTGTACGCTTGCATGATGCTGAGCTCGATTTGTTCGACGAGTTGGGGTTTCGTGATTCTGAGGAAGTTAAGTCTTTCCCTCGCTTTTTTCGTGAGTATTTGGAAGCTGACCGATTTTTTGATGTTGTCTACTTGCTGTTTTTGTTGTAGTTCAAGCAGTTTCTGCTTTTTTATTTCTTCTATGTTCATTTCGCTGGGGTGTGGGCGGTGTTATCGAGCAGTTTTCTGCCTTGTTTGGATACCACTTTTCCTGGTTTTCCCCTCTTGTTTTTCTCCACTAGCTTGGCTTTTTCCAGTTGTTGTAGGATTTTTCTGAGTATGTTCGTGCTTGCCGGCGTGAACTTTGGTTTTTTTACGCCTCTCCTCTTTTTTCCGCCGAACTTTTTGCTAAGTCTCACGACGCCTACTGGTCCGTGAACGTAAACTGAGCGCAGAACTGCTGCCGCTCGGATGTACCACCAATCTTCTTGTTGTGGAGGTCTTTCCTTGTGACTACCTGTTTTAACGAATTCTGCCCATTCAGTGGGTTTTATGTCGTCGTACTTTTTTAATTTCTCTTTAACCCTTTCTATCAATTGATTTGGGTTCACGTCGTAAACTGTGGTCATTTGTGCTGTGTAACTCTTTTTTTATCCTTTTTAAGCTTTTTCTCTCTGGTGTAAGGCTGCCTTTTTATTTCCTTGCATTCCTTGCACCGCGTTATCTTCCTGCCTTGTTTCATCCTCACTGTCGCGTTGTAACCAGGGATTAAAACTGAGTCGCATTTTTTGCAAAGAAAGTGTTTTATTTTTGGGGGTATTCTTGTTTTGGTTTTCGTGTTTATTTTTTTTATGATTTTGACGTATTTTTTGGCTTGTTCTTCGTCTTTTTTCACGGTTTGTTTGGCTAATTCGAACAATATTTCCATTCTTTCGACAGCAATTTTTTTCTCTTGGCTCATCGTGTATTTTGAAGAACAAGTATGATTAATAAATTATGACCTTTTTGAATTATTTGGATGGGTGGAAAAAAAAGTCTTAAAAAGTTTGATACAGCTATTCATTCCGCTCATTCTAGAGAAATTGCAAAAAAAAGAGCTGAAAGTAATCTCAGCGAGAACGATTTAAAGGATTATTGGGAGAAAGAACTTCAGATTCGAGAAAAGTTTTTTTCAAAACATGGAGGTCCTTGGGACATTGGTCGTATTGTAAGAGAAGTTGAGGATTTATGTTTTATTTCTGAAGACAAGCTTAACGCTAAAGCAAGAACTGTTGGATTAATGACTGAATTAAGTTTTGCTCATAAAAAAGACTTTGACAGAATATCCGTTTATGGAAGTTATTTTAAGGAAATTTTTAGTAAAAGAGTGTTAAACCTCCCTGAAGAAACCTTGTACACTCATCAGCATTTATCAAGCATTAAGCGAAGTTTGGAAGAAAGGATTGATGAATTGATTAAATCTGGAAATGATAAGTTTCTTGAAGGAAGAGTTTTTATCAGAGAGCGCGACGAGGATAAAGTTTCTGTCAGAGGCGCTTTTGAAGCCGCTTTTGGTAGGGATAAAGCAGCCCTAACTGAAGAAGATTTAGTCGCCAGTTTTGAAAAGAAGAGGGAAATGTATTGGGATAAGCTCAAAAAGTTTGACGCCATGTCTTTTGAAGAAGTTGAAGCTTTCGGAGAGGCTTTGCTTTGCCCGCGAAGCTTGGATAGAGTTTTTTTCGGCGACCAAGATTCTTATATTGGGGATTTGAAAAAGTTTGAACGTTTGGCTTTGAAAAGCTTGATTAAACGAAGGGATTATGATAGGATTGGCTCGTTTTTTAGCGGGTTTAAGTCTCGGGCTTGGCTTGAGGATTTAGAAGTTTATGCTTTCAATAATTTTTCTTCTCTTCTGAGCCAGTTGGAGTTACGTGTTAAGAACGTTTTGCCAGGATTTAAAGAGTTATCGACTCGTGTAGGCATTATTAATGATTTCCTTGAAAACCCGAGTCCTGAAGTGATGAGTACGGCAAAAGATTTTTTTTCAGATGATAACTCTATTAAAGAACTTGTTTTTGGATTAGGTTTTGAAAAACAGGATGAGCTTATTCAAAATTACATGAAGGTTCTTGGAAGCGTGTCAGAGATTTGGGAAAATGGAATGTTGTACGGTCAGGAAACTCGTGTTTTCCTCAACTTGCGAGAGTTGGTTGAAGGTTTTGTCTTGGATTGGAGCTCCCAATTAGGAATGAAAGACCTTGACTTGTCTGGAGTAAACCCGCTTGGCTGTATAAGATTAGGTTATGACGTTGCTCGTTTTTATTTGAAACAGTTTGAATCCTCGCTGAAGACTTGGCGTGAAATCAAGAACCAGAAGAGGGATGCAAGTTATTTTTTATAGAGTGATTACAACTTATTGGTTTCCCGCCCAGTTGCAGTACACCCAATAACGCGTCAAGGCTTAACTTCCGTGTTCGAGATGGGAACGGGTGTTTCCCCTGACACTATGGTCGTAATCAAGGGATATCTGTGAAAAAGATTTTATAAACGTTTCTATACCTAACAAGCAAAAATCTTAAATTTTAGATTATTTCTAAAGTCTTTATGGATGAACAGTGGAAGAATATAATTAATGCTCCTATCCTGCCAACCCATATCGTTCAGCATTTTGAAGGTTTAGAAAGAACGCTGAAAGAAGGCGAAAGCCTCAGCGAAATAACTATTTTTATAAACGAGGTTACTGGTAAGGACAGGAAAAACCAGGAGTTTCTTAAAATGCAGCCAGCAAATGTCGTAACAGTTTTAACAAACGAAGGGCCCGGTCCTTATGATGAAATTTTAGTGTCCAGGTATCAGGCGTTTCAAAAAGAAAACATTGAAAAGCATCACTTTGACCTGTTTTTTCAAACCAGCTGGCGTTCCCAAACCAGTCCTACTGAGGACCAACAATGGTCCACGCCTTTTCAACTTCCATTCGAAAAATTTAGGTATTTCAGACCTGTTCCTTATGACATTCGGACTGATGACGCGGCTCCCGTGGAATCTTTTCAAAAAAGAATCGCGCATTTGATGAAAGATTTTAAGAGAATACTGGTTACATACGATAAGTGCGTAAAAACTTAAATCCTTGTAAAACCTATAAGCATTCGATGAAGAATCCTTTACGCAAAGAGGATAAAGAGGTTAAGAAGATTGGGGTTGGCTGGCTGGGAAACGCTTTCTTATTCTTAATCGGTGTTTTCTTCATAGCATTCTCTATTTTAGCGATAACTGAATCCATTTACGCTTCAGGAATCCTTGGCATCCTAATAGGTTTGTTCCTAGTACTGCCTGTTAACACTTTATTGAAAAAGTTCGCTAACATCGAGTTAACCAACACGATTAAGTTTTTGATAACTATTGGCGCAGGATTCTTGTGGCTCATCGTTTTAGGAACAGAAGTTGGCGGGGGGGCCGTCGAGGCAGTGAACCCGTTGCTCGGAACGCGCGGTTTAGGAGAGGAGTTCATTGTTCAAGGAGGTAACACGAATTTTTCTTTCAACGTTCAAAACGCGGAGTTCTCAGAGGAACCCATTTCTATAGGAGGGTCTGAACGCTTGGCCAGCGGTGTTTACTACATGATAAACTGCAGTGTTAAGAATCTTGGCATGGAACCGTTCGCTTTTGATTACCATTTTTTCTTAACTGATTCTTTGAACAGGACGTTCACTCCGCTTGGGGCTTCTGGTTTTGATTCATTGCTCCAGCCGGACTTGCCCACGGGAACCTTAGTCATTTTTGACGTTCCAAAAAACATTACTGGGCTGAAATTATTGGTTCATGACTTTAACAGTTGGGGAAAGCTAAACAAATATAACCAAATAATTCTTGAGTAAACAATAATAAAGAAAATCAAACAGTTTAAAAACAGTTTCATTGTTTCTTTCCTTTGTAGGAGTAAAAAAAAATGTTAAGTTTAATAATTCGTGCAAGAGATTGGAAAAAAGTTGATGCAGAACCTTTGGACTTTTCCGGGTTGTATACACATTTCAAGAGTTTAGACAAAAGAATAGAAGAAAGAGCCGAACTGGTTGAAGGAATTGACATTGACTTTAAAACAGGGAACCAGGAGTTGAACCATATGAAAAGGAGACGCGGGCTAAACCCTTCTGAAACTCTATGCATTATTGGAAACAACCAACTTACGTACGGAGAGGAGATTCTAAAGTCAGAGCATAAATTTTTTACAAAAGATTCTTTTGAGCGCCACGATTTTGACTTCAAAATCAAAAGATTTCTGGTTAGCAGTATTCCTTTGAAATGGGTTCCTGCTCCTTGCGAGGATGGTGGTTATTACAAAACATACTCTTGTCACGTCAACGAAGGAATATCTCTTAGCTACTTGCTAAAAACATAAGTTTTTAAGAAAAAACGTTTCTTCCAATCCATTTAATGAAAAAAGTTGTTCCACTCAAGATAAGCAAGAATGTTGATGAATTACTGAAAAGTTTCGAGGATTGCGGAGCCTTAGGTGCTGGAAGCGTTGGACGCGCCAATTCACTTGTTAAAAAAATGTTTGACCAAGATTACTTCATGTTCCTATCATTTTCCGGCCATCTTATCGCTGCTGGTTTGAGAAACATTATTTCCGACTTGATAAAACAAGGCAAAGTGGACGCGATCGTGACTTCTGGCGCTGGACTGGTTCACGACATCATTTACGCCCTCGGTGGCGCGCACTATCAGGGAAGCTTCAACGAAAACGACGAAGAACTCAAGAACAAAGGTTTAGGGAGAGCTGGTAACGTGTTAGTCCCCACCAAGAGTTTTGAATCATTTGAAGAATTCTGTCAAAAAAATTTTGAAAAGATTGACGGACCTTTAAGCATTCAAGAACTCACCCATGAGCTCGGCAGTTTTTTGAGCGACGAGAACAGTTTCCTTTATCAAGCTTTCAAGAAAAAAGTTCCTGTGTACTGCCCAGGTTTCCAGGACTCAATGCTCGGACTTCAACTAGCGCTCTACAACCAAACTAAATCACTGGTCGTGGACGCGACCAAGGACATGATGCACATGAACTCGCTGTTGGAGCAAGCCGAAAAAGTCGGGGCCATAATCCTGGGTGGAGGGATTCCAAAACACTACACTCTGGGAGCTAACATTCTAAGAGGTGGGCTGGACGCTGCGGTGAACGTGACGACTTCAACCCCTTTTGACGGCTCCCTCTCAGGAGCAAGGTTAGAAGAAGCTAAGAGTTGGGGCAAAGCCAGTGCGAAGTCCAGTCTCATAACGGTTTACGCTGACGCCACCATAATCTTTCCTTTACTAATAAGCGGTGCGTTATGAAAACAACCATTATTCTTGCAAGACATGGCAGGACTGAAAAAAATTTTAACGGTTTTTTCCAGCCAGTTGACGAGCCCTTAAACGAAGTTGGTTTTGAGCAGGCTCGTCTCCTCGCTGAGAGGTTGAAAAAAGTGGATTTGGACGTTATTTATTCAAGCACTTTCCTGAGGGCGAAGCAAACAGCAGAAATCGTTGCTCAGGGCGAAGAAATTGTTTTTGACGACTTGCTGGTCGAGAGGCGCAACGGCAAACTAGCTGGGATGAACGGGGAAGAAGTTGAAAAGGCTTACCCTGGTTTCTTTGAGTTGAAGAAAAACCCTGATTATGTTTACCCTGGAGGGGAGAGCACCAATCAAGCGGTGAGCAGAAGCCATGAATTCATCAGGAAATTGCTGAAAAAACGTGTGGGGAAAACAGTTCTTTTAGTGACTCATGGAGTAATTATTCGCGGTTTATTGAACTATTTTTTCGGGGTTGATATTGTTGACGCTTTCAGAATTCGTTTATACAATACAGGGTTGAGCGTGATAGAAGTGGAAGAGGAGGATGGTCATCTCGTAATGCTTAACGACGCTTCTCACTTGGGTGACACAATGTTTTATAAATTAGGAGTTTTTAAGAGTTAAACAGCAATGATTACCGCTAGCTTACTGGTTCTTTCCTTTATCATGGGTTTTTCCATAAAGTTCGCTGACATGATTCTAGACAATCACTTGAAAATTTCTCGCCCGAACTTCTGGGCTTTCACCAGCGGCTTGGTCGCGGCAGTCTCATGCACTCTTATTTTAGTCAATAATTTGGAGTTATTGCCTTTGATGATTAGTATAATTCTTGCAGTGCTTTTAACCAAAAAACTGGATTCAATGGTTTATTTCTCCACCGTGCTCGTGGTTTTCTTTTTCGCGATTTTTTACTTGTCGTCAGAGTTCGCTTTATTCTGGATTTTTTTTATACCCGCTATTCTTGATGAAGTGATGAGTGATTGGGCTGATGCGGGAAAGATTCGCAATAAAAAACTGAAATTCTTTTTCAGGCAGAGAACGTTGCTAGAAATCGTTACTCTCGTGTTCATAGCTGTCACCGGGCAATGGGCTTTCATAGCATTGTTTTTCTTTGACACTGCGTACATCACTTGCGAAAAAATGTTTTTTAACAAGAGATTATTGCTAAAACCAATACGTTTATAAGAAAAAAAAGGTTTTGTGATTATTTGAAAAAAATGAGAAAAAATTTGTTGTTCGCGACACCTTTAATCCTAATCCTGTTAGCGGGTTGCACTACAGGCAACTTTGTCGGGTTTGGGGAGAAGACCGTTTCTCAAGGCGACATCGTCAAAATTTTTTACACTCTTAGCTTGGAGGATGGAACAATTGTTTCCGCGCATGTTGATGGCGAGCCATACCAGTTCGAAGTCGGCTCCAGCCAAGCACCAATACCTGGAATTAACTGGGTTTTAATGGGCAAACAGAACCCGGCGAGTCCTGAAGAAGGTCCCATGAAAGAAGGCGAGTACAGAGTAGCAATAGTTGTACCTCAATTGGCTTATGGTCCTGCAAACGTGATAATCGGGACAATAACCATGTCTGCTCAGGAATTCGTTAACGTGACTAACGGGACTGAACTTGTTAACGGAAGCGTTGTCTCTTTGCCCGGCGACATGGTTGACTTTATGGGCAAGAGTTTTGAAAGCGAGATAAAAGCTGAGGTCGTTGAAGCAGGTGAAGAAACAGTCACGTTGGGTATATACAACCCGAATCCTTTCGCTGGTGAGAGGATTGCTATCGGGGTCCAGTTGGAAAAGATTTACAAAGAGTGATTCTTGACTTGTTTTAGGATTAGTGGAATGCAGATTAGGGTTATGAGGATTGAGAACCACACCACGTCCACTCCGAGCAAGGCGAGCAATGGGCCGGCAATAAAGTAAGGAATTATTACTTCTCTGACTAGTTCTCTGGTCCAAAAGTTTCCTAATGGTTTGAAAGGAGATTTTCTTGGTGTTAGTGAAGCAATCATCACGTCTTGTAACGCGTCAAAAACCCATCCTAACGCTAAGAAAGCCCAGCCCTGGAGGAACGCTAGGGTCCAGAGAATGGCGAAACCCACTTCTTCCAGCCACCCCAAATAGTAGTTACGGGTTTTCATCATCCAGAGCGTTTCCGCGCTCTCGCAGAAACTTGTCTGACCCGTTTTTTTGTGAGCTATGTAGTAAGAGAGTTGTCTCATCCAGTTCGGGATGAGTGTTGCAACAAATATGATTATGGGGTTCATAGTATTTTTAACAATTCTTTCATCTTTTTTATCACGTGGTCAGCCCCTGTTTTTCGAGCTTCTTTTCCTTTTAAGGTTCCGGAAAGCAGTACTGTTTTCATTTTTGCGCGTTTCCCTGCCGTGACGTCGTATTCCGAGTCACCGACCATCATGCAATCTTTTGGTTTCACCCCTGCTTTGCTGGCGGTTAGGAGTAATTGTTCTGGGCTGGGTTTTGGGTGAATTATTTCTTGAGCGCTGGTTATCACGTCAAAAAGTTCTTGCAACCCGAACACTTTTATGTCTAATAGCAAGTTCTTGCGAGTGTCCGAGCTCGCCACGCACAGATCGTATCCTTTCCTCTTCAGTTCTTTAAGTGTTTGTTTGACTCCTGGGTTGAGCTTGACCTCCCCGTTTTCCAAGTATTTTCTGTAAAGCTTGTCTTTTTCTCGGATTAAACCCAGAATTTTTTCTTCAGGCACGAGTGGAGCTATTTTTTTTATGATTTGGTGCGCGTGCATTCCGAACAAGTTCAATATTTGTTGTTCTTGAATTACGTGCCCTAGCCCTGCTAATTCTTTTTTGAACGCTTTCGCGTGTGTTCTGGCGGAATCAATTAGTGTTCCGTCCATGTCAAAGATGATTGTCACCATTTTTTTTTGTTAGATGTTCCAGAAAAGTATTGCTAGTACAAGCATTACCACCATTATTAAGATTATAGAGAACTTTGAGTTGCTCAGTTCTTGTAACGCTATCCCTTCATCGTTTATGCTGGTGAATCTGGTTGGAGGGGCATAAATCTTTACGAATTCCATTATCATGCTGGAACTGGTTTGTTCTTGTATTCCTTGTTCTTGCCGTATTTTTTTTGAGTAGTGGTCGCCGCCCGTGAACTCGTGGGTTATAGTAAAGTTTTTGCCCTGGTCTTTGAGGAAGAGTATTGCGTGGTACGTTGCTTTAGGGGTCGGGTCTTCTCCTCCTTGGTATTCCGCGAAAGCTGTTCCTGTCCAGGACTTGTTAAGAATGTTTTCAGCGTTCAAGGCAGGGGTTTGGTTGAACATTTTTTTTATGAGTTGATATTGTCTTATCTGGGTTGGTCCGAACCAGGGTTCGTCCTTGTTTTCCGAGTAATACGTGTCCGCTGAACTGGTTATTTGTCCTGTCATGTTTTCACTGAGTTCTAACCCGCCTGTCGTGTTAAGGATTGTTATTGCGTGTTGGGTGCAGTCCAGGGCGTGGCTTTTTCTGGTTTCGTTGCAGTAAAATTTTTGTCCGTCCCAGTGGGATAAGGTATACGTGTTGACGCTTTCAGTGCTGGCCAGGAATAACAGGTTTTGGGCTGATAGTCCTTGCACCACGTTCATGGTTGTTTCAAGGTTTTCCCATCCCCCGTTCTCTTGACTGACCCTCAGTTTTATTATTGGGGTGAAGGCTAGAAGGATTAGAATAATCGCCAGCATTTTTAGTCGCATCATCTTTATTTTAGTTTGAAACCGTATCCTTTTTTTAGCACGTCCCCGATGAATTCGAGTAATTCTGGTGCAATGTCGTCAATCATTTCGAGTAATCCCACAAAATCAAGTATTTTCGTGTCAACTTTTTCTCCTTTAAGATCTATTTCCAGTATTTCTTTGTCTTTTTTCTTGATTATAACGTTCACGTCGCCTGATTTCAGGTAGTGGATTATTTGAGTTATCATTCTTTTTTCCTCCTTGTTTTCACGTTGAACCCCACGTCGCCTGACAGTATTATCTGGTAGTCTCCCAGGTTTATTTCGAGTTCCTTTAGTTTCACGCTCGCGCCTGTTTGCTTGTCCGCGAATAGAGACAGTATTGCTTCGATTAAATGGTTTTTTTCAAGGCTTATTGATTCCAATATTTTTTTAACGTCTTTTTCATCCATACATGGTCACGCTTCCGTCTTTTTTCTTGGTTTTTAGGGTCATCATTTTTTTCGTGAAGTCTTTGAGCTGTTTTTCGAATTTTACGGCTTGTTTTTCAAGAGGTTTGGTGTCAACTTTGGTTCCGAACATCTTGTTCAGTATTTCGATGATGTTGGCTGCTGCCACGCCGTCAGGAAAGTTGGATTGCGCTTCTGACATGAGGCAGGTAGCAGGTATTTTTTGTGATTCGCATTCTAAAAGCAGGATTGCGCTCACGCCCACGATTATCCCGTTTTTGAGTTTTCTAAGCCCCAATTCTTTCATTTTTTTTTCCACTTTTTTGTTGGTGGTCACGCAGAACACGTCGCTTTTGCCGTCAACTTTTATTTCTTTTATTCCTTCCAGGCACACCACTTCTTTGACTTTCTTTTTTTTCGCCCACTTCCCTATTTTTTTAGCTATCTTGTACCCCATGCTTTTAGGCACTGGGAACTCGCTTCCTAGGATAATCAGATTATGTTTTTTGCTGTAGTAAACCCTGATAGGATACCTTACCTCTCCATCAACCAGAATTGCCATTGGAGGGAGTTCTGGTGATTCTATGTGCCCGACGAGTTCGGCACCAAGTTTTTCCGCGTAATATTGCGCTGCTATGACTCCTACCAAGCCGACCCCTGAAAAGCCTTCTATGAGGGCGGGCCGTCTTCCTCTAATCTCTTTTTTTAGAATTATGTTAACATCATCCATGTTTAGAAAATAAGGTGTTTCTGTCTTATATGATTTACTCCCAACCCTTTTTTATTGAAAGTTCGATAATCAAAATCCTCAAAAAACCAAAAAGGTTTTTTGGGACACCAAAACTTTAGTTTTGAGTGGATTTCAGGCTTCCAAAACAATTTGGTTTTTCAAGGAAACAGTTGTCGTAACTATCACCCCAAGTTTTTTTTTAGGCGTAAGTCTGCGGGGGTTGTTGGGTATAAGCTTTTCGCCAGGCCGCTTCTTCGTTAGCTATTGTTCGAATGTCGTAGAGCGTGTCTTGCCCTACTCTTCCTTCGTTCACTTTTTCGTCAAACTTTTTGATCACTTCTTTGACTTTTCTTTTCACGAACCCGTCTTTTATTTTCAGGCGAAGATTTTTCATGGTGTCCGTGGCTAACCGGATTTCTTCCCAAGTGTCGAAAACTTTTTCTGTTTGGCCTTGCAGGTAGAACTCGTTGTTCTGGTAAGCGTAGGATTGTTCGAAGAATTTCATTTGCGCGAAAACGGCTTTGAACAATTGGATTATTTGCACGAATTTTTCGAGGATTTCTTCGTAGAATTCTTTGTTCTGGTTCTCGTTTTTTGTTAGAAACAGTTTTATCATGCTGTGCGCGAAGCTGAGCCCTATGCTGAACAATCCTAGTCCAACGGATATCAGTATTGCTCCTGAAATTATGAATGTAACGTCAATAACTTTGTCATTGCCAGCCACTTTTCCTTGCAGGGAAGTGTCTTGCGAGCCAGCTACTTGTTTGACGCACGCCTCGGATATTTCTAAGAATTTTTCTAGGTTTTCGTCCACTTCTTTTTGGAAATTGGTTTGAGGGTAGCCTGTTTGGGGTGCAATAATGTTTCTGACGATTGGTCCGAAGCCAGCTATCGCGAGCGGCATTGCAGGGTTTTTCTCTCTCATTTTTATGAGGTCTCCGTACTGTCTGCTCGCTCTTTTGTTCCAGTCTTTGTCTAACTCCATTTTTTTTTTGATGTCGTCCCATCCTCGTCGGATTTTCCGGTCATTGTTTTGGTGTTTCCACGCTTCTAACCTGTTCATGAAGATGTCTTTGTGGAATTGCAGTACTGTTGAATGGATTGTTTCCAGTTCTTCCGCCAGATCTCTCAGGTCAGTTATCCTTTTTTTCTGGTTACCGTATCTGGGCGTGATGAAGTAGTGTCTTAAGAACGTGCCGAAGTAAATGCCTCCGTACAAAATTTTTATCACGTCATCGTCCCCGATTTTTTTGCCTTTCAAGAACTTTTTTTTCGTTTTGCGAACTTTGTTGTAGTACTCGTCCACGCTTTTCATCCACTCGTCAACCATTTGTTTTGCCATAACTAATCAAATAGTATTTTGTTATGTTCTGGTTTATAAATATTTTTTTTCAAACAACAAGTTTTAAAAAAAGATTAAAACGTATTAATTGTTAAAAACGGATGAATGACATCGTAGATGTTATTCCCTAAAACGGGGGCGTAGCTCAGTCTGGCCAGAGCACTTGGCTCTTAACCAAGGTGTCGGGGGTTCAAATCCCTTCGCCCCCACCTTTTTAAAAAAGAAGTTGGACCAAAAAAATAATGATTTTAAAGAAAACAAAAGAGATAAAAAGCCAACATTTCCTTTTCTTTTAGTGTAATGGATTCAAGAACAAAGAATATTTGTATCGTAACCGCTGACAGTCTTGAAAAACTGGCAACATCCTACTTCTTCTTTGAAATGCTCACCCATATGACTGACGCTGAAATTAAAGAAACTGAAGTTTTGGAGGAGATTAGAATTCCTTTAAAAGATTTCAGAAACTATATTTTTGACGAGTCGATCAAGGTTTTCGGAAAAACCCTATTAGATGGACACGCTCCTGATGAAATCATAAAAAAAAACATACGCGGTTTGAAGTCAAAGCCTGAGGAACTTGAAAATATAGTAAAAGAGTTTAGTAAAAGACTTTCAATAAAAGGGACAGATCTAATTATTAACGAATTTTATCCTGACGAAAACTTGATGGTGCATTTGGATCTCGATTATTGAAGAATTTTTTATTCTTATTTTTTTAACAGTTTGTTAATGTTTTCGTAAAAGAATTTTCTTTGCCCGCTTTTATTAACTTCTAATTCGTCTAACACTTTTTTCTGCAAGTCTAACAAGTTCTTTCGATAACCTCTGGGAAAGAATGAGGAGTCGGTGCCGAATAACAACTTGTCCATGCCTGCCGCGTCAATGAATTTTTTGAAAACTTGTTTCAAGTCAATGTCGTACGGCAGGTATTTCATCCACGAGTTACTGCCCGACGAGTCGAAATAAACGTTATCACAATGGTACGTGAGGAATAAGGCTTCGCGCATCATTCCCGCACCGAAATGAGGGATTATGAAGTTAAGGTCCGAGAATTCTTTGGCCACTGCGTGAAGGTGCGAGGGGTTAGCGTTTAAGATATTGGATGAGTGCCCGAGGGTTATGCCGAAATGAATCATTACAGGGACTGCGTGGTCGTTACACGTGTTAAAAATTTTTCTGGATTTTTCAGTGTCTATTCTGAAACCACGGGACGCCGGGTACAACTTAACTCCTTGAAAGCCGTTCTCGAAATCAGTGATTAATTGCTCTGCACTGTTTTCCTCAGGGTTGACCGCCGTGAATCCAACGAACTTGTCGCTTTTCCTTATGAATTCCGTGTTCGCGTGGTGGTTTGGCTCGAAAGATAGGAAGACTGCTTTACTGATTCCAGCATTGGATAATTCTTTTTCCCATTTCTTTCCGGTTTCGTGCAAGTCGTGCAACTCAAGAGGAGGTAATCCGTGTTTGTCCCGAAGTTTTTGCTTTTCAGGACTAACCGTCATGGTTTCTTTAGTCATTAAATGCACGTGGCAGTCGAAAACCCCCATCCCCTTCTTTTATGTAAATCATTATTGAAAACCTTTTTGGCAAGAGCAAAAAACTTTTTAAAACCTTCAGAGCAATTAAATTAGCAGAGTTGCCTCCTTAGCTCAGCGGCTTAGAGCAACTGCCTTGTAAGCAGTAGGTCGTGGGTTCAAATCCCATAGGAGGCTTAAAAATTAGGTGTAACCTTTTTAGAAAGAATTGGTCTTCTGTAACCCTTACTTGACAGTTTTAACCCTGTTAAGTATTTTGGCGAAGGGCACTGCTAAAACTGTTATCAGCGCCACGTAAAGTATCCATGGAAAGGTTAAGACATCGTTCAGGAATCTTGGCCAGATCTTGACGAGGAATGCTGTGCAGAGGATCGTGAAAGCCATTATGAGGTTTATCTCAATTGCTTTGATGGTTAATTTCTTGTTAGCTAATTCTTTCAAGCCCATAGTGGTTAATTCAATGTTTTAGAAACGTTAAATAACTTATCTCTTTTTGATAGTACACCTAAAACGTGTTACGTGATAACTTTTAAATATTCTAATCCTTATAGGAGGTCAATGAATAACACTATCCAAAATTTGGCAAAAGCTTTCGTAGGAGAGAGTCAGGCAAGAAACCGTTACACGTTCTACGCAAAAACAGCCCTAAAAGAAGAATTTCAACAAGCATCCGAAATCTTTTTGATAACAGCGGATAATGAAAGAGAGCACGCTAAATGGTTACTCAGACTCATCAACAAGCTAGGCGGGAAAGACGTTAAAGTAGGGGTAGGGGTTCCAACCACTCTCGGAACCACTGTTGAAAACCTTAAAGCCGCAATAGCTGGCGAACACTACGAGCACTCAGACATGTACCCCGGGTTCGCAAAAGTCGCGGAGGAAGAAGGTTTTCCCGAAATCGCTGCCAGGTTAAAAGCGATCTCCAAGGCAGAAGAACACCATGAAGAACGTTTTAAAAAAATTCTTTCCAGCATCGAAAACGGAACAGTTTTCAAAAAAAGCGAGAGCGTTCAATGGGTTTGCGGGAAGTGCGGTTACGTTCATGACGGCAAAACCCCTCCACAGGAGTGTCCTTCATGTAGTCACCCGAAAGAATACTTTCAAGTGAAGTGCGAAGAATAACTAAAAAAACTCCTTTAGAACACGATCTCGTTGTAGGTACTGTAAAGATTTCTTTATAGAAAAACTTAAATTCTTTATAATTTTGTCTTTCTTGTATGAGGGTTAAAATCACTGCTCCTTTAAGTGAAACCGCTGGGTATAATCTAACGGGTCCAGAACATCTTAAAAGATTCTTAACTCAAACAACTAAAAAATCTCTTGAAGAAACATTAATCAAAATTGACGATACAAGAAATATTTATTTTAATAAATCGTTTATAATTCCTCCCTCAGAATGGACCACTTTTATTTGCGCTCAAGATAACAACCAAGTTTGGGGTTCTGAAAAACTTGAAAAAAGTGTTAAAAACTTTTTGACATCATACCCATTAGACCACGTTCGATTTGAAGACGACCTGTTTGAAATAGATTTCATACCCGCGGACGATGGTTTCTCCGCAAAAGCAAGTGCTTCATACGTCAGTAGTTATGGAACTTTATTAAAAGAAGAAGAGTTACTGAACAAAGTTTGTTATTGGCGCTCAGGGTTAGAATCCCTTGGTTTTCAAGAAGTTGAAATAGTTGACCATGGTTCTTTAATTGAATTAAAAGACGTTAAAAATCGTTTCTCAGAAGACTTACCAGACTTCTTGTCAAAAAGGTTTTTAGGATTCGGGAGAAATAGGCCGAACTCCGAACTATTCGAGTTTTATTTACGCTCAGAAGAAAATTGTTTAAAAACAAATCAGGAGTACTCAACTTTTGAAGGACTAATGAACAACTCTGATTTCGCTGTTGACTTCTTAGGAGAATTCAGTACTGAACCTCAAAAAGTTTGGCATGAGTTCAAAGAACATTCAAGAATTAAATCAAAGGCTCTGTCCACGCTTGGTACCATACTCTTTCCAGTTATTGTTTTAGACATGTTAACTTACGACTGGCGTCAGGGAGTTAAAAAAAAAATTCACGGAAAATACTGGGGAATGCGAAACAAGTTTTACAGAACGGTTAAAAAAGATGAAATGCGAGCTAAAGAAGAAATTCGTGAACTTGAAAGAACGCTGGAAGAAAAAATTGTTTCATTAGGTTTAGATGGCAGAAATGTTATCTCGTCCAAAGAAAGACTTCAATCATAATCCTATAATTATTCCTTTACTTACTTATTGTAAGACCTAATATTATCCACTGCAAAGGAGACATAACCCTTTTTTTTTTGGAGTTGCAATAGTTTAAATAATTTAACCATCAACAAAAGAAAGTGATGTTTGACTGGCGTTTTTTAATGTTTTTTAACGTGTTATCCCTCGGGTTCTTCAACCTTTTTTTGAAAAAGTTTTCTTCAAAAAAGAATCCGATTCTAATATCGCTTGCCATAAACGCCCTTCCTTTCCCATTCCTATTATTATTGAACAAAGGTTTTCCACAATTATCGCTGATCTGGATTTACCCCTTGCTGTCAGTGATTTTTTACGGCGCGGCTAACATAACCTCGTTCAAAGCGTTCTCTAAAGGTGACGTATCACTGATCGCCCCGTTAGCAACTATGGGAAGCGTTTTCGCATTAATGGTTTCAGTAATTTTTCTAGGCGAAGCCTTAACCATTCAAAAAGTGGTTGGCGTCCTGCTAGTCTTCTTAGGTATGGGATACTTAAACAAAAAAGAAAACTTGTGGAAATCATTAAAAGCTTTATACCATAGTGATGTGGCAAGACTCGTCGTGCTAAGCTGTTTATTTCTCGCGTTAGCGAACGTGAATGATAAGTTTTCCCTCCAGTTCTTCAACCAGTTCTCGTACCCGTCAATAATATTTGGGGGGGCGGCACTGCTCTTCGTTCCTTACTTATTAACAGGTAAGAAAAATGTCGGAGAGTTTAAATCATTGATGACGAACAGATGGGGGTTCGCTGTTCTAGCAAGTTTTTTTCTCAGCGTGAGCTACGTCCTATTCATCTCCATGATAACGCAAGCGGACGTGAGCATCATCGTTCCCTTATCCAACTTATCTGTTTTCATCGCAATCTTCTTAGGAAAGCATGTTTTGAAAGAAAGAGTTGAGAACCGCTGGTTCGCCGCAGCGTTAATGGTGGTTGGCGCTTCATTACTTATGATGCCCCAGCTCTTCTAACACTTACTGGACGCTCCAGTAGGTCGCAAAGTAACTTCTGGATAAATCAAAATTAATTTATAATCCTCCTGTTTTTATGATTATTCTATGGCTTTACTAACCAAATCCAAATATTTAGTAGGATTGCAATGTCCCAGATATTTATGGGCTTTAATTTATGATAAAGAGAAAATACCTAATCCGGATGTATCTGTTCAGTTTAAGTTTGATGAAGGAACTAAAGTGGGTGAATTAGCCACAAAACTCTTCCCTGATGGCATTAATGTTCCATTTGAAGATTTTAATAACAATTTGAAGAAATCTAAGGAGCTTCTAAAAAAGAAAAAACCTTTGTTTGAGGCAGGATTCAGAGTTGGAAATTGTTTTTCCAGAGCGGATATCCTTGTTCCTGTAGGGGATAAATGGGATATAATTGAAGTTAAATCGGGAACTAAAGTTAAGGATATCAATATCCATGATATGGCTTTCCAGAAATATTGTTATGAATCTGAAGGACTGAAAATAAGAAACTGTTTTCTAATGCACTTAAATAATGAGTATATAAAAAAAGGGGAAATTGATATTGAAAAATTGTTTGTTAAAGATAACATTACTCCTGAAGTTGAAGAATCAATGAAAAACACTAAAGAAAAAATTAATTATATTCTTGAAGTGATTAATAAAGATAAATATCCCGAAGCCGTTATTGGTCCACAATGTAAAAATCCTTATGAGTGTCCTTTAACTGAATGTTGGGATTTTCTTCCTGAAAATCATGTTTTTCATTTGTATCGTGGAGGTAAAAAATCTCTTCAGTTATTTGAAGATGGAATTTATGCTATTGGGGATATTCCTAAAGATTTTAAACTGAGTGATAAGCAGGGAATACAGAAAGATTGTGAGGTTAAAGGGGAAATTCATGTTCATAAAGAGAAAATTAAACATTTTCTGAAAACTTTACTGTATCCTCTTTATTATCTTGATTTTGAGACTTTTAGTACTGCTATTCCAATGTTTGATGGATTAAAACCTTATTCACCTGTTTGTTTCCAGTTCAGTTTGCATGTTGTTGAAAAAGAAGGGGATAAACCCAAACATTATGAATTTCTCTATTCGGGGAATAATGATCCAAGAGAAGATTTTGTTTTAGCCTTGAAAGAAGTGTTAGGTGATAAAGGTTCTATTATTGTTTATAATCAATCATTTGAGATTAGTAGGTTAAAAGAATTGGGTGAGCAATTTCCTGAACATAAAAACTGGGTTGAAAATACTATTGGAAGAATTGTTGATTTACTTATCCCTTTTAGAAATTTTAGTTATTATAATCCTATTCAAAAAGGGTCAGCTTCAATAAAGAAAATTCTTCCTGCATTGACTGGAAAAGATTATTCCGAAATGGAAATAGGTGATGGAGCAACAGCCTCTGTTAAATTTTACAATATGGCATATAAGAATGGAAAAGACGTTAGAACAGCTTTGCTGAAATATTGTGGGTTGGATACTTTGGCTGAAATTATGATTGTAAATAGCCTCCACAATCTTGTGAGAGAATAAGAAACCAAAAAACTGAATAGTTCAAAAAGTTCCACCAAAACGTCAAAATAGTTAAACAAGGTAACTCGTACGAGTTCTGAAGTCGATACAATTAAATTAAACGACCGTTCTATACTTTCTTGAATGGCGCTTATCAAAGACAGGGAGTTCAATCAATCCATCAGCCTGTTCGGCCTGATAATGCTCGGCGTCGGAGCAACTATCGGGGCAGGAATCTTCATCTTGTTAGGAGAAGCCACGGCCATAACCGGGCCTTCAGTCATACTAGCATTTCTAATCAATTTTGTGATAGCTATCGTTATCGCTTTTCATTACGCTGAAATGGCGTCACTAAGCCCTATCGACGGAGGAGGGTATTCTTTTATTGAAGAAGCTTTTGGAAACTCCGCTTACTTTATCGGATGGCTGGTCTGGCTCGGAAACATTGCTTACGCGAGTTTCTGCGCCATCGCCTTCGCCATATACGCGAGCGTGTGGACAGGCCTGCCAATAATACCTTTAGCCGTCGCCACGCTCATCTCATTCGCTTTGATTAACCTAACAGGAGTGAAAAGCGTTGTCAACGTTGAAAAAGCCCTAACGCTAGCCTTATTAATCTTATTCATCATTTTCATTGGTTGGGGAGCCCCAAAAGTAGACTTATCAAACTTCACAGACATTTTCCCTAACGGGGCCATGGCATTACTGCCCGCAACCAGTCTGGTCTTCCTGTGCTTCATCGGTTTTGAAACCATAACCACTATCTCAGCCGAAGTGAAAAAGCCAAGAACAAACATTCCCAAAGCCCTGATTTTAACAGTTATCATTTCTGGTCTCGTGTACGTTCTTTTCGCTTACGTTTTCGTCGGAGTGGTGGATTACTCTTCAATCGTTCACCCAGACACAGCGTTATTACAGTTCTTCAAAACAGATTTAATGAAAGATTTAATGATTATCGCCTCCCTTCTCGCCACATTATCCTCGCTTAACATTGGATTAATGGCTGCTTCGCGAAACGCTTACGCCCTTGCCAGAGACGGCTTCCTTCCCAAGATCTTCTCAAAAGTCTCGAGTAGGGATTCCCCTTACTTCGCCATCGGGGTTTCCTCAATCATTGCCTGCGCCTTGCTCCTGACCGGGCAGATTAAACAAATCGCTTCAGTATCAGATTTCTCTTACATGATCGTGGTCTCAATGGTTTGTTTATCAGTAGTAGCTCTTAGGAAAAAGATGAGCGGTATCAAAAGGTTTTTCAAAGTCCCGTTATACCCTTACACCTCTTTTTTCGGCGTGATAATCCCATTATTATTAATTCCTTTCCTTGATAACTCAGCTTTGCTCATCGGGGCCGCTTGGATAGTGATAGGACTCTTTTTTTACGTGGTCTGGCACTCCCAAGTCTTCAAACACTTGTTAGGAAAACCAAAGAAAAGTTAAATCTTTTTCCTGATTGGCGCGATGATTTTAATCAAATACTTTGCTACAGCGTTTTTCAAGTCCATTGGGTGGAGCTTTCCTTTGGAGTAAGAAGATTCTAGTTCCGCGAAGTTTTTGAACTCTACGTCTCCGCCGAACTTGGCTGACCTCTCAACTTTGAAACTCTTGACTTGCGGGAAAACGATGAGCCAAGTGATTTGGAGGACTGGATTGTCTTTCACAATTTTTTCCGGGCAATACGCTTTCTTAATTCTCCTTGTTATCTCCGAGTCAGCGTCGACAACGGATATCCCTGATCCTGGAATTGATTTGGACATTTTTGAGCCAGGACCTTTCAAAGAAGTGATTAATGGTGTGTGCAGACAAGTTGGTGACTTGTAACCAACTCCGGGCAATAGTTCGCGGGCGAGCATGTGGATTTTTCTCTGCTCCAACCCGCCGAGCGAGATATCTACTTTTAATTGTTTAATGTCCTCCACTTGCATTAAGGGGTAAAGTATTTGCGACACTGCCGCGTTCTTCACGTCACGAGCAACTTCTTGCATGCTTCTCAACCCGCGGTTTATGGTTGTTTTTAACGACATTTGGATGATGTCCTCCCAATAATCTTTTCTGTACTGGAACGAAGAGCCTTTAATGACCTCTGCTTTCAAGCCCAAAGCTTTTATGCTTTTACTCCATTGCCCTACTTCTTTTTCTATAAACTTCCAATCCCCTTTCTTGTTTAGGTACGCGTGCGTGTCAGCGAGCAAAACTTTTACTTTCATGCCCGCGTCTTGTAAGTCTTTCAGTTTTTGCAGTGTGACCATGTGACCCAAGTGAATTGGGCCTGAAGGTTCGTAACCACAATACACTGAAACCTGTTTCCTTGACTTAAGCATAGAAATCATTTCTTTTTCAGTCACGATTTCAGCGACGTTGCGCTTGATTAACTCGAGTTTTCGCTTCATACAAGTATATTATTTAAAGAAAAGTTATTTATAAACAATCTTATCATTAATCATTAAGAATGATTTTTTACTGGGTTTTATTGCTCGTATTCGTTTTATTATACTCTTACTTTGACACAAGAAGAAAAGGCGATGATAAGGTTGCTCGCATGCTAAAACAAGTTCCGGTAAGGGAAGGCTTGCTCGGCTTTATTTTAATCCTATTAGCGTACCCTTATCAGGCAACAAGCGAAGAGTTGGCGAACGTCTTGTCAGCTTTCACGACTCTCGTCGGATTGATTTTAGTGGTTTTTTTCCTGGTGCGGGCAGGATTGTGGGTGGTGGGAATCCAATTAAGGGTTTGGCAGTTGGACAAAAAAGCGTTAAGCAATAAAGTTAAGTCCAAAAATGTAGATAACGTAAAAAAGAAGTAGGATTAACCCGTCTTTCTTGTTGATGTTTCTATCAGAAAAAGTCATCAGTATAAACAAGGCTGAAGCAAACAGTACAAAGACTGCGGAGAAAGCAAAGACGGAATCCATGGCTATGTTTACCGGGTTTATCAGCGCCATAACCCCGCCAATCAATAAAAGGTTCGTCAGGTTGCTTCCAAGAATGGTTCCTACAGCCATTTTAGAATTCTTCTTGAACGAAGCGGTGATGCTGGAAGCCAATTCGGGCAGGGAAGTGCTCAGTGAAAGCGCGGTCAGACCGAAAATTGTTAGTGACATGCCAATCTCTTCTGTCAATAGGATAGTAGAGTTAACAACGACGATTCCTGCAGTGAACACCCCCAACAACAGTAAAGGGATTAATACTAAATCAATTTCAACTTCTTTGAAAACCAGTTCTCCTCTATGAAGCACTTCTCTTCTCCTAAAAATGTAGTGGAAGAAAAAGAAAGCTGCTATCAAGAAAACCCCGTCAAGCCGAGAAAGACCTCCTCCATAAATAGTTAAAACCAGAAACAAAACTGTTCCTAACAGGACTAAAACTCCTTCTTTGGTCTCGTTGCGAGTCAACCTTGTTATCGGAGAAACTATGGCTGATATGGCGAGCACGAAAAAAATGTTTGTTATAGATGAACCCATAATGGTTCCGAAACCAAGCTCTCCAACACCCTCAAAAGAAGATACTGCCGAGTTAATCAACTCTGGAATTGAAGTTCCCAAGGACAAAACTATGACTCCTACGAAGAACGCGCTCAGCTTAGCTTTTCTCGAAAAATGGGCTAGCGCTGACACCAAGTTATCAGAAATCACGAACAAAAGAAATGAACTCATCAAAAAAATTCCTGTAATGACAATCATTAAGCAATACTATAATTTTTTATAGTTAAAAAATCTTATGAATGAACCTAGAATGGTTAGTCAAGAATTAAACTTTTACTTCAGCCTTATAGAACTCACGTGCGGCCTCTTGATAGTTGGCACAACCCTTACCAGAACAAAATATTTTCACAAGCTTTACAAAGGCAAAAAGTATTTCATTGCAGGCGGGCTGACACTAATTTTTAAAGAACTTTTCTCGCTATTGAACTGGTATAACGGTTTTCCAAAAGAGTTTCTGAACGCTTTTGTATATATTCTCATCGCGCTCGGCATATCTAACTTCCAGAAAAAAAGGTTTTCAAAAAAGATGAGGGGTTCTTCATGAAAACTTATTCTGACGGCGCGGCTAGAGGGAATCCAGGGCCCGCAGGGATTGGCGTCCTCCTCACTAAAGATTCAGGATTGCTGATTGAATCTTATCACGGCAGGTTAAGGAATTGCACCAACAATCAATCCGAGTATCACGCGGTTATCAAAGCTTTAAGAATGGCTGAGCAGAACGGGGCCAAAGAAGTGATTCATCATTCGGACAGCGAACTTGTCATCAAACAATTGACTGGAGAGTATAAAGTCAAAAACGTTGAGTTAAAAAAACTGTTTTTAACCGTTAAAAGCATTGAAAAACATTTCAAAAAAATAAAGTACAAGCACTTGCGCAGAACACACCCCAAGATCGTAATTGTTGACGTGCTCGCGAACAAGGCCCTAGGACCAAAATAATTTCGTTCTAAAAAAAAAGGGAGTGCGTCGACCGGGATTCGAACCCGGGTTGTCGGCTTGGAAGGCCGAAATCCTAGCCACTAGACCATCGACGCAAAATTTTTATTGGATACCAAAAGATATAACCTTTTTAAAACTTTTTCTAAACAAGGGTTGAATTGTTTCTCTGCGTGTAAATGTCAATAAGCCAGGTTATTGAGAAAAAAGAGGCGTAAGCCACCAATAAAGCTTTTATTATCTCTCCGATGAGAACCGCGACAAAATATTTTTTAGGAGGGTATTCCATCATCCCGCAAAAAATTCCGATTATGTCAAAAGGCATGGGTGTTGCCGCGAGACCTATAATCCAGAAAAAACCACCATACTTATGGAAATGTTTTTTGAAATCGTCAAAACGCTTATGATACTTTTTCTTCAATAATTCTTTACTGCCTCTACCCAACAAGTAAGAAGTTATTTCGCCGATAGCCGCTCCTACACCTCCAAAAATCGCGACTAAGAAGGGGTTGAGAACCGGGGCGAGGGTGAAAATAAAAATGATGCCGGGTAATGGAAAGATGATTGAAGCGTTGCTGATAAGGTTTGCCAAGAAAACACCAAAGTAACCAAAAGTGTCCACCAAATATTTGAGAAAAGCATAAAAATCCATTTAACAAGGATGGTTGTTCGAGCAAACTTTTAAACCCTTTGAAAAAAAAATCCTTTTTCTTCTTCGAAACATTATACAAAATGTTTTAAAAACATTAATCAATAAAAAAGGGTTAACGTTGGGCCGGTGGTCTAGTGGTATGACGCCGCCTTGGCATGGCGGAGACCGCGAGTTCGATTCTCGCCCGGTCCATAATCTCCCACAAAATTAATAAGTTTTCACGAACATCTATTGTTTTATGAAAGATGGTGGCTCTCTCGAGGATATAGCTTCTTCTGAAGATTTTTTGAACTCTTCAACATTTTTTTCAGATGACAAAGAGAAAGGTTATTCACCCATGTCTCTACTACTCGCGACGGGAGGGTTAATAAATTTCCCCCTGCTTTTTCATTATTCAAACATCGGGGACCCTTTAGGCACATCTATAACACTTATTAGTTCATTACTAACCACGTATGTCTGGATTAAAATATTGGACAATTACACTAACCGCCTCTGTGGGTGCTAACCTCATCCAAATAATCCGCTAAAAAAATTACTTATGCCTTCAAAAAAATTACTTACGGCATCTCCAACATTGGTCACAACGTTCATAACACTTTCCTGTTGCGGGGCAACGTATCCTTCCTGCCCTATCCCAGGACCAATCCCGGAATCGTTCCCGAACTCAGAGCTCGCGTCCATGCACTCAACGTCAACAACACAATCCCAGCCCTCACCGGAAGCCCCCATTACAGGCTCGCCGTAACAGTGCTCGCAAGTCTTGCACGCTTCCTCTTTCTCGGTTACTTGCTCGTCGTTCAGGCAAGGCCCGGCGTACAAGTGAACACATTCTTGAGCGCACCTTTGACAAACATCGTTCCCGGTTTCTCCAGCTTGACTGCTCCCGCACATTATACTAGAATCAACTTTTGCAACACAATCCCTTATACATTGCTCTTCCTCGTTCCGCGCTTCAGGCTCTGTAACCATCCCGCACTCATCCTCACATTTTTCCTTATTCTCTCTTTGGCATTGGAAATCAAATTCATCACAACCCCTCACGACACACGTCTGCATGCAAGCTTCTCCTTCATCTTCTGGTTCCGGAGGACCACTAGCATCCACCCCGCATTGTTGCCCACATTTCTCGCTATTCGCGGCCATGCAAGTCATGTTATCCTGATCACAACCAACAGAAACACATGAATTCATACACTCAATTTCTTCATCGCTTGGACCCACCGTTTCCCCTCCACTAAATGCCTCGTCCATTCCTTCAGGCGGGCCTTGAGTGACTTTTCCCGTTAATTCAAAACCATTAAACGCAAAAACTAGAATTGATAAAATGCTTAACCCGATTATCACACCTTTCTTCACTTTAGTTTATTGGTAATCGGGCTTAATATAAAAAAGTTTTTCAATCATTTTTATAGAATAAATTTTTTAATAGTTCCTTTTAACTCTGCCAACTAGTTTTTTTCCAAATTTTTTCAAAGTTTTTGGAATCTTATCCTTATGAGGTTTAACAGAATAATACATCCTCCCAAAAGCCTCAACAATTGAATCTTTTAAACCGGGAGGTTCACAAACATGACCCTCAACGCCACAATCAAGAATCTCTTCAAGGTTCTTGAAAGCATTTAAGGCTCGATGGTAGTGAGAACCGTCAGTGACTACGTGAACTTCATCAACATCCTTACTTTTTAATAATTTAAGAGTGCTGTCAGTGTTTTCTGAAGTCGTTGTAGGCTTTGCATCATAAAAAATCTCAACCCCATGTTTCTGAGTGTAGGATTCGAGAGCATCAATTAGTTCAGGATTAGTCTGATAAACGGACTCTCTATCAAAACCTGAAAGTATTAACTGCTCAGACCCAATCTCTCTGCAAACGTGAAGAGCTGTCTTAATCCTCTTAACAGTTTTGCTCAGTGAAGGACCTGAAAGCGACACAACATAATCCATTTTAACCACTATTAAGTAGTAATATTTTGGTGTTTATAAACGTTTGTCCTCACATTTTTTATACCAAAATTCTTAAAAAACAATACAGTTCAAATGAAGTCATTAATTGTCGGAGTAGCTCAGGGGTGGAGCGCTGCGCTCATAAACCAAGAACAGTTTGTGAGAGCTGACCCTTTCAATGAAGGGGATGACTTGGGTGCATCGCAGAGGTCCGGGGTTCGAGACCCCGCTCCGACACTAAAGTTTAATAAATTCTAATAACCACAAACTAATCTGCAGTGAAGGTAACCCCTTGGGAAGTAAGCGGAAGAATGGATTACTCTAAGTTAATCAAGGATTTTGGAACGTCAAAAGTGACGCGCCAACTCCTAAAAAGAATGGAAAAGCTTGCCGGAAGTTTGCATTTCATGCTCAGCCGAAACGTGTTCTTCAGCCACAGGGATTTAAACTGGTTGCTGGATAAGTACGAGAACGGAGAAAAATTTTACTTATACACGGGCAGGGGTCCGAGCGGCGACACGCACATCGGCCACCTCTTAACATGGGTTCTGACCAAATGGTTGCAGGACAAGTTCAAATCTAAAGTAATTTTTCAAATAACTGATGACGAAAAATTTTTGTTCAACGAAAAACTTCCATTAGAAGACGCTCACGGCTACGCGATGAACAACGCGTTGGACTTCATAGCCTTAGGATTCAAGCCTAAGAACACTGAAATAATTATTGACACGGATTACTCCGGAACGCTCTACCCCCTCGCTCTTCCCGTTGCTAAAAATTACTGCGTCAACGGTTAAAGCAGCGTTCGGGCTCAAAGACTCGGACAATGTGGGCAGATATTTTTACACGAGCGTGCAAGCAGTGCCAGCAATCCTGGAAAGCGTTAGGCAAGGCAAAAACGTTCCGTGCCTGATACCTCACGGCATCGACCAAGACCCTCATTTTCGGGTGTCCAGAGACGTTTTCCCAAAACTCGGTTACTATAAGCCCGCAGCCATTCACTCAGTGTTCCTGCCCGGACTGAAAGGCGTTGATTCAAAAATGAGTTCAAGCAATCCTAACTCAACAGTGTTCACAACTGAAGACCCTGCAGGCATTCGCAAAAAAATCATGAAGCACGCTTTCAGCGGGGGCCAGCCGTCACTAAAAGAGCAGAGGGAAAAAGGAGCTGACTTGAGCGTGGACATCAGTTACCAGTGGCTGTACATGTTCTTCGAATCCAGCGACAAAAAAATCAAGAAAATCGGGGAAGATTACTCTAATGGAAGCATGACGACCGGCGAGATAAAAAATTATTTGGCGGACAAGATTGAAAAATTCCTTGTAAAGCACCAGAAGGAACGGGAAAAAGCCCGAAAAAACTTACACAAATACTTCCCAAAAAAGTAATCGAAGAATTCTCCACTAATGAAAGAACAGTTAAACAAAGAAATTCCCCTCGCTAAGAGAACAAGTTCTAAACGGGTTTTTTTCATCCAATAAAGAAAGTCACGCGCCCTGAGCTAATAATTCCAACTGGTCTTCAGTTATTATTTGACCCACGTTGAAAATCATTCTTGTCGTAAGAATAACTCTCGCGCCACGAATCTTCTTATAATCCTTCAACAATTTTTGAATGTTAGCGTCCTTCTGAAGTTTTTCCGCCTCCTTAAACTTACCAACCGCCAAAAGTTTTCTGATTTTTGGCTCAATTTTTTGCTGAGCTTTAACAAGTTTGTGCCATACCAAAGCTTTCTTCTTAGCATTCTTCTCGCTCAAATGCTCCAACGTCATAGTAATCATATTGTTTCCTTGCTCGAAACCAGCTGCTTTCACGAAATAAACTTTATCATCAAAAATCCACATAACCTAAACTAATTGGGTGTTCAACTTAAAATAATTTTCTCATAACCCTAAGAACTTATTTAAACAATAAAAAACCTGAATAAGATTGATATGCGAACAGCAACGTTCTTGATGATTATACTGCTCCTAACCCCTAGCGTTCTTGCTCAGAACCAAACAACAGAACAAAATGGTTCGTCAACGCAAATAAACGCGACCGTCATGACTAGACAATCAAATGCGACCAATAACCAAACGGTTACAAGACAGAACGCTTCTTCAGGGGAACGAAACATGATTCAAACAGTTTCTGTTGTTGCGAACACTGGAGAAAGCACGCAACTAATTACCGCCAAAGCTGTGCAAATAAAAGAACAGGCAAGAGTTCTAATAAGTTCGAACGCGAGTCAAGGAGAAATGCTTCAAGTAAGAGAAGAGATTAGGCAAAGAATCAATGAAAGCTTAATCATAGCCAACATGACAAGCCAGGAAGTCAAAGCGCTCGTGCAAGAAAGAGTTGTGCAAAGAACTCAAATCATCAAAACCTCACTGGTCAACAACACCAGCAAACCCTTGCCCAGAGTTATGCATACAGCAACACTTGTTGAATACATCAGGAACTTGAAAGACGTTTCGGAACTAAACCAGTCCGGCATTGGAAAAAACGTCTCCCAAATCGCCGTGCAAATGAACGCTTCAATTCAAAGAATAGAGCAAGCAGAGCAGAACATTCAAGCTCAAGGAATCGGAGTAGCAATACGAAACTTCTTCTTCGGCGGGGACAAAACAAGCGCGAACCAATTACTGGAAGAAACAAACCAGACAAGAATCCGGCTTCAAAAAATTGAAGAACTGAAAAACCAGTCCCAAGACCCTGAAATAAGAGCAATGCTTCAGGAACAAATCGAAGGCATGAACCAAACAGTTCAAAAAATGGAATTGTTAGCGGTTCAAGAAAAAGCTAAAAAAGGAATATTCAGCTTCCTATTCGGATAAAACTTTATTTAATCTTTTTTTAAATAAACTCTTTTATAGCCTAAAACACTAAAGAAGTTCTCGTGAAAAAAAAGATTGTTTACGCTAATGAAGAAGGAATCTTCCTGCACGTCCCTTGGCTCAAAGACTTACTAATCAAGAAGCAGAACTTCGTTTTGGATTTGTGCATGCATGAAGACACGATTATCGAAGCGAATTATGATGGAAGGATTTGGGATGTAATAGAAAACAAAGTTGTGGCTAAAAGAAGCCAGATTTACGATGCTTTATCTGTCGGATCTCATAATGGCGTTCTATATGATGGGAGTTATTACGGGAAGATAAGAGAAACTCTAAGCGGAAGATTGGTTGATAAAATATTGGACGAATATGGGTGTTACCGACCAGTTCACTCTTTTGCAAGTCATGAAGGAAAATTTTACGCTTCCGCGTCCAATGGTGTTTACGAAATTCGCGAAGGCCTAGATAGCGAGTTAATCACTAAAAGAAATTGGGTTTTATCAGTTTGCAGTCATGGAGGAAAACTTTACGATGCGGGAAGGCATGGCGTGGCAGATACCTTAACCGGCGAAGAAATCTTCAATCTTGGGAGAACTCTTCCAATGCATTGGGATCAAAAACAAGTAAACGATTTAATCTCGCATAAAGGAAAACTTATGCATGTTTTTGAAGGAAAACTTTATGATACTTTCAAAAACAAAAGAATCAGAGGTCCTGACAAGATAACACGCGGCGTTTGCTCTATTGATGAACACATTGTTAAAAGATTGAAGGAAGAGGTTTTTAAATGAACCACAAACTTTTTTAAAACCGATTTTTAAAGTTCTCCTTTATTAATGAAAGTCAAACCCCTTCTTAAGAGCTGGGCGTTAAGCACCACACGAAACCTCACACAATTTTTAGTTGGACTAGCGCTCTACGTTTCCATATTCCTAAAAATAAATCCTTTCAACTTGGTTTTCGGGTTAGCAAGTTTTATGATAACTTACCTAGCAGTATACCTTTTCAACGATTTGATGGACTTCAAAGAGGATAAAATAAAGGTCAAAGAGCTTAAAGAAAAAGGAAGGTACAAACCATTAGTCTTCGGGCACATGTCCCAGAACGACGCTGTCAGCTTAATGTTCTTGTTACTAATTATTGGATTGGTTTTAGCGTCATTCGTCAACTTCGTGTTCGCAACAATCTTATTTGTCTCCCTCTTCATGAACTTTTTTTACTCTTCAAACTGGTTCAAATTCAGGAAAACCTCTTGGAAGTTATCAATAGTCATGCTGATAGCGCAAGCCTCAAAGTACAGCCTCGGCTGGTTCAGCCAAACAGAACAATTCAACATGTTTCCTTTCTGGCCCATAATGATGCTTTCCCTTGTTTACATATTCTTCCTCTTATTGTACAAAGCAGGAGGCAATTACATTAGCGTCAAAGAATTAAAAAAAGTTAAACGGCGCGGCAAAAAAATGGTTATAGTAGTTATCATATTATTAGTCATATCCTTTATCATAACCTTATCCCTATACTCTCTAGAAATACCTTTATTCATCGCAATTCTTGCCGGAGCATTATCCCTTCTCGTATCAAAAAAAGTTGGTTTTGATAAAAAAGTTGAATCACAAAACGTGATTGTAGGGTTAATAGGAATAATATTCGTGCTCTCAATTCTTTTATTCGCCCTGAACCCGAAATTATCCTTAGAAAGTGAACGCGTAGAAACCTTCTCAGAATCGTTAAGACAAAACATGAGTCAAGTTTTCTTACAGAACAGCGAACTCCTCTGGGATATGATAACTCGTCCACAAGACTACTCGGAATTCAATGTTTCAGTCATAACCAGTTTAAAAGAACTTGAAATAAATGTTTCATCGCTTAATATTGGTTGAAAAGATTAATAAAACGAAAACAATTAAAAGGGATGACTATGAGAAAAAGCGTTCTGTTTTTGGTCTTATTCCTATTTCCTTCTGCTCTTGGCATGACCATGACCTTAGTCACTCCTGACTCATACCCATTACAATCAAATGAAGCACTAACGCTCTCCATAACTTATTACAATGAGAGATCCTCAACCGTGGAGGATTTGAGCATAGGGTTAACTGTTGACTACCCTTTCAAAACAGTTAACGGAGAAACTTACACTCGAGTCATTGGACAACTAAAAGGTCTTGAGAGCACCACCCAAAACTACAGAGTGATCACTTATGATAACGTGCCTTCAAATGATTACAACCTAAAGCCTTTCTGGTGCATTGGAACTTGCTCCACTAAAGTATCTGACAATGTTCAAATAAGGTTCAGTGGAGAACAAAAACTCCAAATGATAAGTTACTCTTTCAGCAACGATGAATTATCCCCCTCCCAAGAAACTAATTTTACGATAGAACTAAAAAATTTTGGAACAGGAAAAGCTAGAGATGTGATAATCAACGTGTCCAACGGCCAAGATGGAGTCATCCCCTTCATTTTCAAAGATAAGCCCAACTATTATTATCTTGGAGACATTGACGCAGGAAAAACAGAATCAGTGACTTTTAACGTAAGAATCAGCAAAGACCTTAATCCAGGGGTTTACGCGATACCCGTACAAGTCAAGAGTGACGGCGAAACCACCAACGTCGGCGACCTAAACTTCGAGATATTCAACCAAGCTGACATTAGGATAGCTGTTATTGAAACAGACCCTAGCCTGCCAATTGAAGGCCAAGCCTATTCTTTGCTCGTAACATTGGAAAACGTTGGGCAAGGAAAAGCTCGCTCAACCAAAGCCACACTACTAGGAAACATGATAGGCGATACTTCAAGCTATATAGGCGTGCTAGAAAAAGATGATAGTGACGTCGCCTTATTCGAAATACTGCCTGGCAGCGATAAAATCTTTCAGATAGAAATCTCTTACGAAGACGACTTAGGACAACACACCTTTACCAGGGAAACCACCATTAAATTAGAACAAGGCGAACGAACAAATTACGCGCCAATAATTCTTCTATTCTTCGTCATCGGAATCGCTTACTTTTTTTGGAAGAGAAAAAAAAGGAAGTGATAAGACTTGTTGTACGCTTTAGCAATAAAAAATTTGTTAAGAAGAAAAAGCAGGACTTTAATATCCATTCTGGGCATCGCCATAGGGATCGCGATGATCGTCTCGCTCGTGTCAATCAGTGAAGGCATCCAATCCACCGTACAGGATTCCATCTCAAAAATCCAAGGAATTTCAGTCATGCAAAAAGGCGCCATAGACCAAATATTATCAAGCGTTGACGAAAGCTACGCTGATAAGATATCTCAATTGAGAGGGGTTAGGGCAGTATCTCCAGAAGTGTTTGCAATGGCTTCAACCGTTGAAGGTAGGGAAATCGTGTTCCGAATGGGGGCTGGACCTCCTGGCGTGGTGATAGGAATTTACCCTAAGACTTATGAGGACTTAAAAAGCGCTGGTTACACGACTAACATTATTGAAGGACGCTTCTTCAAAAGCGACTCTGAAAAAAGCAAGGTCGTAATAGGAAAAAACATTGCGAGTAAATACAATAAAAGAGTCAACCAAAGATTAAGGATTGACGGGGAAAGTTTCAAGATAATAGGTGTTTTCGAATCCGGTTCCAACATGATTGATAACTTTATTGTAATGCACATTGATGACGCAAGAGACTTGTTCAACCTTCCGGAGAACTCAGTTAATTCTTTCATGGTTGATCCATCCAACCCAGCTCAATCCGATGAACTAGCAAAATACATTAACCGAAAATTCAGCAAGCTCCACGCCAGCACCAGTCAAGAATTCGCCAAACAATTTGGGGAAACCTTCTCAGTTATATCTCTCTTTACCCTTGCGGTTTCCAGCGTCGCAGCAATCGTGGGAGGGCTTGGAATCGCTAATACCATGCTCATGAGCGTTATAGAACGCACTAAAGAGATTGGTGTGCTAAAAAGTGTGGGCTGGTACTCTTCAGACGTACTTAAACTCATACTCTTCGAGTCAATAATGATAAGCGTGATTGGACTAATAGTTGGGGTGGGGATAGGATCATTCGTAGCCCTTTACATTTTTCCAACATTCATGAACATGCCTGCGTTGATCAACCTTGAACTCCTATTATTAGCTACAGGCTTCTCCATTGGTCTAGGCCTGCTCGGAGGGATATACCCTGCCTACAAAGCAGCGAACATGAGCCCGTTAGAAGCTTTCCGAGGTGGCGATTAAATGACTCACATTGAACTGAAAAACCTTTGCAAAGATTTCGTGTTAGGCAATCAAGTCATTCACGCCCTTAAAGACGTGAACCTAAAAATCAAAAGAGGAGAGTTCGTGAGCGTGGTTGGTCCAAGCGGTTCTGGAAAAAGCACTTTTTTAAACATGGTTGGGGCGATTGAAAAACCTAGCAAAGGTGCGATGATTATTGATAAAGAAAACATTGTTGATTACGATGACAGAGAGAGCAGTGATTTTCGCAGGGAAAAAATCGGTTTCATATTTCAGACATTTAACTTATTGCACGACCTCACCGCCAGAGAAAACATTTTAATTCCCACCGTGCCAGACGGTATACCAGACCACGCTAACAAAAGAGCGATAAAATTATTGGAGCAAATGGATATGGCGGACAGGGCAAGTCATAAGCCAATGGAATTATCTGGAGGGCAACAGCAAAGAGTTGCTATAGCTCGAGCGTTGATTAACGAGCCGGAAATAATTTTAGCAGACGAGCCGACAGGCGAGCTCGACCATAAAAGCGGCAACACGATAATTGAATTGATGAAGAAGTTGAATCGCTCAGAGAAAGTGACTGTCATCCTGGTAACTCATGACTTAAAAGTCGCTAAAATGGCTGACCGCATCATCCTTTTAGATGACGGAAAAGTGGTTTTGGACAAGCCTTCCAACAGGGTGAACATCAAAGACCTGATTATATGACTTCACAGGTTTTGCCTTAGGTAAACCACTATGCTCATCATCACCACGCCTATAACCGCGAACACCGCGATGATGACAAGGGTTTGACCCGTAGTATCCTCCACGGTCAGGACGAGGTCTTCGCCCAAGAGAGTCTGATTCTCTTCAGTTTGGTTTTGGGTTAACTCTCTTACCACAAATATTCGCGCTGGAGAACTAGTGACTGGCGTCGAATTATACGTTGTTTTCGCGACCAATGAGTACTCGCCAAGAGGCGTGGCTTCTGGAAGAGACATGATTTCAGTGAACACTGTCGTGCCATTGGCAACTATTTTCGTGGCGCTGAACTCTTGCAAAACAGTCCCTTCTGATAACAGATTGTAAGTTATGTTTAGAGTTAGGCTTGGCAGTTTAGTATTTAAAGTCATGTTGAAAAGCACGACGGTGTCCTGCAGGAAGTGCTCGGTCCAAGGGTTCACTGAAAAAGAGAACGGTTGCAGTATCCCGTTGTTGCAGTACCCTCCTTCATAATCAAATGACACGTCGCTGAAACAGCAGCGGTCAACCTCGCTAACCCATTTGCCACAAGTCCTGCAGTTCTGCGAAGTAATGGTTCTAATCCACGACCCGTTGTCGCAAGCCAAGGAGGGGTTGCAAGTGGTTCCCGGGTTTAAAGTGGTTCCATGAGAATAGCAAACACTGTTCCAAACACAATTTGTTTCAAATAAACAGCACGCTTGACTGGAGCAAGTGCCGTTAATTATCGTACAGTTGGTAACGTATTCTGAAACGTCGTCACCGCAACAAGCGTTGTTAACCCAAGTAGCGTTGGAGCAAGAAGAGCTTTGAACTTCGCAGTAAGCCCTGTCTTCATCCCTGTCACGATAAGTGCAATCAGCCGAGCATAGTTTAGTGTCATTTAGACAAGTATTTACAGTAAAGTTCGCGCAAACAGTTGCTGCAGAGCAACTCGAATGGTATCCTGATGTCCTGCAAACACCGGAATAAACTAGGTCGCAGTTCGCGTCGCAACCGTCATCCGAAAAAGAGCTGGCAGTTGTTATGTTGCATACAGAAAAATTATGGTTTGGCAGGTAATCCTCGCAGTAAGGGCTTCCACCGCAATTGGCTTGGCATGGAAGACTCTCTCCTGAAACGTCAACGTTCTTAATCTTTATTTGAACTGCTTGGCTTGACTGGGTTCGGAAAACAATAACTGTTGTGTTACTAATGCTTGTGAAAAGAAGGGTGAAGGACTGGTAGCCAGCGATTGAACTGTTACCGCACAAGTTTCCACTGCAAAACATGCTCGTATTATTTATTAGCGTCCCGTTGAAAGTATTGTTCCTGACCTCAACATTTAACACGTTGTACCTGCCGCCCGAACAGTTCTGATTAACAACCACGCCGTCCCAGTCAAACTTAAGATTATACGCTGAATCGTTATAAGTTTTTATCGTGGAGTAAGCGAAAACATCGCTTCCCTGCACGTAAGTTGTTGGGGACACGCATCGTTGAAGCGTGAACGATTCCCTGAAAAAACTGCACGTTGTTCCAGAGAAGTCTATGCACGTCGGGTCTGAACCGCAAGTCGTCATGTTGGTCGTGTTGCAAGTCCATCGCATCTCGTTGCCCTGACACGAGTAAGCGAGCGCGGTGTTCAGAAAAATTAGGGAAAACGTTGATAACAAGAAGAGCTTTGCAAGACCTTGCATAAAGAATATATTAAAAACCCTATGTATTAATAGTTTATTCCTCGTTTTCTTCATGCACTAGTTTCTTTCTAACCACTTTTTCAACAACTATAAGCGCCATGGCAATGGCAACGTCAACCAACGCTTTTTTCAAAGCCTTCCTTACCACTTTATCCGCAAACAAGTCCAGCAACCAATTGCTTTTCTCCTCAACCATGATTCAATTCTTGTTTTTACGAGAATAAAAAACTTTTTAAAACAAGTTCAAAAACTATTGTTATATATAATATGAGAAAGGGCGTGAGTCGAAGAAGTGTATGATAAGATGTGGAGTTAAATGATTGGTTTTGTTCACGCTTTGTTCGCAATGGCTTTCTCAAGAATCTTGGGTGTTAGCGTTCTTTGGAGCGTAATCGGTTCATTGTTGCCAGACATTGATTTGTTATTGCCCGTGCAGCATAGAATGATAACTCATTCGCTCGTGTTCGTTTTAGCGGTTTACGTTTTGGTCAGGCTGGCAGGCAGGTCTAGGCAAGGGTTTGCCCTGTCCTTCGGCATGTTGACTCATTTGTTCTTAGATTCTTTAACCCCCATGGGTATCGGAGTGTTTTATCCTTTGCAAAACTTTTTTTCACTGGGTTTTGACGCGAGCCGGGCGGGTTACGCAACCATCCTCTTGTCAATTATCGTTATCGCCAATCAATCCAGACTCAGAAGTTTTTTCAAACGATTCGGGGGGAAAAAGATTAAGACGGGTATGCGCGTGTCAGTGATTGCTTGGCTTATCGCCCTAATTTTTTGGGGTGGGGCGTGCCCTTTGGTTCACTCAAGTATTGGATACATTTTGTCAGGTCTTGACGGTTTTTCTGAGAAAAAAGTGATGACCAGCGGAGTTGTCTGCTCGGAAATCGAAAAAAAGTTTTCCAAGGCTGGTAACGAGTTCCAAGTTTTCGAACTTTGTGATGGTCCTGATTCATTGGTGGTTTGGAAGCTTGCCAGCGTTGAGAGAAAAGATTTAAACAAAGGAGACCATATAATTGTTTGCGGCTTGTTTACCCTCAAGTACTTGAGTTCGAGCGGGCCTGAGATTTACATGGTTTCAAAAGTGACATGAACGCGAAAATAAGTTTTAACGAGGTTAGGGACATAACTATTTGTGTAATCGTTCTTGGATTCCTTTTCTCTTTTGGCAGTTGGGGTGAAACCAAGTTTGACTTGGAGATAGGTGTTCAGAACTGGATTTTCTCCTGCCTTATCGTTGGCTTGGCGTTCGTCGCCCATGAATTGGCCCACAAGTTCGTCGCCCAGTCTTACGAGGCTAGAGCGGAGTTCAGGATCTGGCCTCAAGGCCTCGTCTTATCAATTTTTTTAGCGTTTATTTCCAATGGCTCGTTGATTTTCGCTGCTCCAGGGTTCGTAGTCATTTCCACGGCTTATTTCACGAGGATTGGTTACAAATACGTTCATCTTTCCAATGAGGAGAAAGGTAAGATAGCTCTTGCAGGGCCTTTAGCTGGTTTAGGCATCGCTGTGCTGGCCAAGTTATTGCAGCCACTTCTTCCTGAAATCATTTTTCTTCAGGTGTTGCAGATTAACGCGTGGATCGCGCTTTTCAACTTAATCCCCTTTCCTCCATTGGACGGTTCTAAAGTGATTATGTGGAGTAGGGGTTGGTGGCTTTCAGCAGTGCTGAGCACTTCTTTAGCGCTCTTCTTATTCCCCACTATGAGCGTTTGGTTGAGTTTATTAGTCATAGGTGTTATCCTAGGCTTCACTTTCATTGTTGTGCAAAAGGCAAAAATATAAAAAGCAAACTAACCTTTTTAGATTAAGTCAAGAACACAAAAAAAAGTTTTTGGGTGAAAAGTATCATGATTAGTTCAAAAAAAAGCAAGATTTATTCAAAAAAAATTGTTGGGAAAACAGTTGTTAGTAAAACAGGAAAAACTTTCGGCAAAGTCGGCGACTTAGTTTTTGAGTCAAGAACCGGTGAGTTGATTAGCATAGTGCTGAAGGAGCCTACGAAACACGCTTCTGACCTTGATTTAGAGAAAGAGAAGGGCGGATACTTTTTGATACCTTTCAACGCGGTCATGGCGGTAGGAGATCTTGTCGTGGTTGCTGAAGAAGACTTGATATGATTCTATAATTAACAAAAAAATTTGTTATTTTTTTTAGGAAGAGAGAAAAAATTTTTATTCTGAGTCTTCTGTGCTAGTATTCTTCATGGATTCTTTGTAGTCAACGCAGTCCTGGCAAAGACCTCTGCCAACGTCGCCGCATTCTTTGCAGTATTCTGTCCCGCATTCCTGGCACGTTTCCAAGGTTTCAAACTCTTTTTCGCAGAGCTCGCACACCTTTAATTTAACCGCTTTTTTTTTGGATTTAGTCTTCTTCATGATCTTTGAATCCTCTTTTTATTTAAAAGAGGATTTAAGCTTTTCGCAATGATTTAAAAAAGGATTTCGTGAATCCTCAAAAATAAATTTGGTGGTTACCAAAACATATTTTTAACAGCAACGTTCTAATCTCTTCATGTCTTATAAGGATGACCCGGATTATATTGGGGTTAACAAGAAGAAGAATAAGTTCTTTATCGGGCAAGCCGTTCCAAGAACCGCTTATTATGTTTCGGAGTTTTTGGGTTTTATCAGTCTTGCAACCGAGCTTGTCAAGGTTATGGGCACTTTGAGTTTTGATGCGGGTGATCCTTTAAAACCTTATTCTATCAGCCCTATTGTTGATTTAAGCGTGGCAAACGTTGGAACCCCTCTTTCTTTTATGGGGTTTGGCTTGTTGTGCTACCTTGCTTACAAGACTTTGCTTTATCCAAAGTATGAAGAGTATAAGGAGATGGAGCGAACTCTTGTTGAGGTTTTTAAAAAATCAGAGTTGGAAAAAAAGTTAAGAGCAGAATAGTTGCATGGGGTGTGATTCCGCCATCACGCAGTCCTGCGCTTGACAGTTGGCGTAACTGCAAGGGTCGTCAGTGACGCAGTACGCTTTGCTTCCAAGTCTCACGCATTGTCCTTCACTGCATTGGGTTTCAGCGTTGCATTCCGCGAGTTTTTCTTCATAGCAGTAGTAATCGCATTGTCCTTTGCTGAAGTCGTAGAACCAGTTTCCTTGACAGTCTTTTGTTGAAGCGATTTCTTTGTTCTGCCTTCTGCAACACTCGTCGTTGTGTCCGGGAGTTACTGTTCCACAATTACTCCCTAATAACTGCTGGTCTTGAGATTGTTGGTCTTGGGACTCCCTGTAGTAATCCCAAGCGTCTTTTTCTTCCCCGTCAATTATGCAGACTCCGTACTGCCCTGCTTCACCTTCCTTTATTTCATAGGTGTGTCCTTGTTCTTCGCAGTAAACCGCGGCGGGGTTGGCGAGTCCAGTTTTTTGAGTGCAACCTGCCATAAAAACCCCAATTATAATTGTTAAAGCAATTATCTTATTCATTGCTTTTACTTCTAGTTTTTTAAAGTTTTTAAACAATAGTCTTTGTTAGGGTTTCAGCCGAAAAACCTTTTTTTAAAAATGTTTTAAAATTTGTGAGTATTGTACAACTCCTTAACAATGTCGTAGGTTTCTCCCATTATAGGATAGTGTCTTTGGCCTTTAATTCTTTCAATATCTATAACTCCCATGATTAACAGGGATTCAACGTGTCCAGAGACCTTTTCCGTGTCAATCAACCCGTCCAAACTTGAGATTATCTGCCCCAGTTTTGGAGCAATCCCTTTTTGAGTCTGGTGTTCAAATATTTTACAAGCCACTAACAAATCGTCTGGTAGTCTTATCATTAGTTTTAACAAATCATTTCTTATTATAAGTTTTACTAAACGGGTTTGAGCGCTCCTGTCTCGTCCAAAAAGTCTGTTGACCCGTACGCTTTCCAAACTTTTTTATCCATCATCATCGGCCTGCCGATTATGAGCACATGGTTCTCCGGGTCAGGCACAGCGTAAAGTGTTCCATAACACTTTCCTTCCTCGCCGACCGCGTTTGAAGCTGAATACTCTTCGTCAAATCTTTTTTCAAGCCCTTCGGGTAGGGGGTAGTGCACGCTTATTCTGAGGTAGTCTCCTTTTGGCAGTCCTATCATGTTGTCGTAGTACCCGCCGTCGTAGTCTCCTTGTCCGTGAAGGGTTATTTCTTCTATTCCTCTGAACCCGCTTTGTTTGAGGATTTTCGCGAGCTTTTTTTCAGTGGTTCCCTGCCATTTCTTGAATCCCGAGTCTTGTTTGATTTCTCCTACGTCGTCCCCGAGTGTTTCGGCAAGGTTTTCCCAGAATTTTCGTGTTTTTTTGGTGTATGTCTGAAACTTTGGGAAGAACTCTGGTTTTACTGGAAAGCTTGCTTTCTGCTCGAATAAGGGTATTATTTTTAGTCCTGCCCAGTGCGCCCCGTTCATGAATTGGTGTGGTAGGTCGAATGAGTGTAGGCTCACGGTTCTGTTTTCGAATTGGTATGACA
>JAAOXT010000011.1 GCA_018221045.1 Nanobdellota archaeon
ATGTACATGTCTGACGAGAATTCTTCGTTTTGGGTGACTTCTTTTAGGATGTTTGAGTCTTTTTCAATGCCTAGGGCTTTGAGGAGTGTTACGAAAGGTATTTTTTCTACTCTGCTGAACGTGAGGGTTATGAGTCCGTCCTTGGTTTTTTCTAGGAGGTGGGGTGCTCGGTAATTACCGTCTGTGGAGAACACTTTTGCGCGCCACGGCGCGGTCATGTTTTTCTTGTATTCCACGAACACTTTGTTCGGCGCGAGGTCTTCTATTATTACAACTACTCTTTCCGTCCCGTTTATTATGAAGTATCCTGCTGGGTCGTCAGGGTCTTCACCTAACTCTATTAACTCGTCCTTGCTTTTTCCGTAGAGGTAGCAGTACTTGCTTCGCACCATTACGGGGATGTTTCCGATGTGAACGTTTTCTTTGTCGGTTTCCTTGTCGTTCTCGACTTTGATCATTTCAAGGAATACTGGTGCTTCGTAAGTCAGGTTTCTCATTCTTGCTTCCATGGGGGTGATGAACCTGATTGACCCGTCTGTTTCTTTGGCTCTCGGCTTGTCAACCCAGACTTTACCGAACCTGATTCTAAAAGAGGTTAAGTGATAGGGTATTATGTCGGGTTCTATGTCCCCGATGTTGCTGATTATTTTTTGGAGTTTGAAATCAATTAGTTTTTCGAATGATTCCATGTTGTGGGCTACAAGGCTTCGTGATTCGAAGTATTTTTTGAGAAGCGTGTTTGACATGTTTTTCATTCCATGACCACCCTGTAATAATTAGATTCTTTTGCAGTCGAACTTTTCCGCTTAATTTCCACGACGTCGCCTAGCTTCCCCTCTATTTTTTTGATTATTGGGTCTTTTGGAAGGATTCTTGGAAGTTGGAACAGGGTTATGTTATATTTTTCGAGAAGTTGTTTTTTTTCCTCTTCTGATAGGATTCTGTGTTCCGGAACGATTTCGATGTCAAAAATATTTATTTTACTCATGCCTTCACCGAGAAACTAGATTATTAGCATGAATTAACTTGGGAAGAGTTTATAAAACTTTCGATTAGTACGTCTAGACATGTTCTGTGAGAACATTTTTTTCTAATCTTCCACAAACCATCTCATGGATGAAGAATTTTAAATAGTTTTCTGAATTTTCAAGCACTTTTTTACCATCATTTTTTTGGTAGTTGGCTATCACTTTTTTTTGCTTATTTATGGAGGGTTTTGAATGCTGGTTCGTTCGAGTTTATGCGGGGTTTGGGTTTGCAGGACTGTTTTGTTGAAGCGAGTGTTGACTCTTCTGGATAGGGGTTTGAGCGTGTGCGTGGTTGGCAAGCGCGGAGTGGGTAAGACTTTGTTCCTCAAGCACTTGGAGTATTATGTCAAGAATGGCGTGTTTGTTGATTCCTGTTCTTTGAAGCCTTTGCTCGAAAAGGTTTGCGAGAGTAAGGGCAGTGTTTTCGAGCTTAAGCAAAGAGCGGTCGGGTCGGGTAAAGTGTTGTTGGTGGATGAAGTGGACGTGGCGCGTAAGAACGTGGTTGAAGCCCTTACCTTTTTTTTGAGGGAGGGGGTTCGGGTTGTTGGTGCTGGCAGGGTTAAGCCGAAGGTTTTGTTCGACGCTTACGTTGAGATTAAGGATTTGGGTTTTGATGGGGCCGGGTTGTTCGCGCGTCATTTGGGCGCTAACCCTAAAGTGGCGGGCAGGGTTAGAGTGATTTCGAGGAATCCTGAGCGCATTGCCTTGTTGGTTCGCAAGTTTTTGGCGGGGGAGGAGTTGAAGATTGATGAGAGGAGGGAGTGGGATTTGCGTTGGTTGTTTGGTCTCTCCACACTTTTTTTGTGTTTGAGGTACGTTTTTTACGGGATGCGCGAGTACAAGGTTGGTTATGCTTTCGCCACTGTCGCTTACTTGCTCTTGTTCATCAAAAGGATTAGAAAATAAAGACTTTTCTTTTTTTTAGTAATTTTTATTAATCCTCCGCTTTTTTGGGGGTATGTGGTCGTTAAGTTGGATGAGAACTTGTATTTTCGTGAGTTGAGGAATATCGAGTCTTGGAGGCAGGTCTCTAACCCTGTTTTTCCCCAGCGTTTCTACTTGGGCTGGGCTTATTTGATTAACAGGGCGTTAATGCGAGGTTGGGCGGAGAGTGAAGTGGGTTTGGACGGGCTTTGCGACAAGGTTCTTGGGATGGATGTGTCTCTTGAGCAAGGTTTTGTTTTCGACGACAACGATTATCATTATGATGAGGTGTCTTGGAACGCTATCACGCCGAGTAAAGTGTTTGATTTCCATGAAAAACTTGTTAATACTGAAAGGTGTTTTGATTACGTTGTTCCTTTGGGTAGGGGCGCGACGCCTGCCGGCGTGTTGTTAGCTCAGTTGTTGAGTTGTGGTTTGAAGCCTTTGCTTTTCAGCGTGAAGAAGTTGAAGATGGATACACCCTTCCCTAAGCGGCTGGATTTGGGTGGCAGGGTTTTGTTGCTTAACGAGGATAGTTTTACTTATGAGTCGTTGGGTAAGGCGAAGGGTTTTGTTAGTGGTGATGAGGTCTTGACTGGCAGCATCGTGTATCACGAGTTTTCGCGCAGGCCGGATATTGCTGGCGAGGCTCTGGATGAAGGAGATCTTAGGGTTTTAACTCAACGGCAAAAGGGTTGGTTTTAAATGACTTATGATGAACAGTGCTTGAAGCATCTTAATGAGGATAAGAATTGGTTTCAAGAGGGTTGTGGTTTTGGGGTGCTTGGCGGTTTTTCTTCAACGTCTTTTGTTCACGAGGGCTCGCATTTGTTTACTGCTCAGGCTTTGGGTTTTGATGCTTCACTCCGTTTTGAAAATGGTTTGTTTTTCACTCACGTGACGAGTCTTCCTTCTCCTTTGGAGCTTGGCTTGATTGTTGGCGCGGGTTACGCGGGTAATCTTGCTGCGTCAGCGTTGGCGTTCGGTTTGGCTAGAAGGAGTGATAACCCTTTGATTAAAGGATTGGGTTATTCTTTTAGTGCTTCGCAGATTTTGCTCACGCTTCACGCCTTGTCGTGCGATTTTCTTGCTTTCGGGGATCGTGACGTGGCTGGAATTGGGGCTTCGAGTGATTTGACTAGATTAAGTGATTTGGGCGTTCCTCTTGTTTTATCCTTGACCGCTTATTTGCTGCCAATGGCTTTAGTCTTGTACTCGTGTTTTAAAGGTTCTAAAGATTATTATTCTGGTCTCATCAAGCGGGGAGAAGAATTGTCTAAAATACTTAAATAATTTTATAAAGCTCGTATTCTCAGAATCCACTCGTGAAGAAAGCTGTCGAGTTCTTAAAGAAGGATTTGGTCATGAAAGGGATTATTGAGAGTGTTGGTGAAGTTAAGGTCGATAAAAGTGATGATTATTTTCTTTCGCTCGTCACGTCCATTATGTATCAGCAGTTGAACAGTAAGGCTGCTAAATCCATTTTTGATCGTTTCGCCGAGGCTTGCGGTCCCGTTACTCCTGTTAACGTTTTTGGTTTGAGCGATGAAGTCTTAAAGGGTTGTGGGTTGTCTCGTCAGAAGCGTTCTTATTTGAAGAGTTTGGCAGAGCATTTCTTGAACAACATCATCACCCCTGGAAAGTTTCACGAACTGTCTGACCAAGAAGTTGTTGATGAGCTCGTGCAGGTAAGGGGTTTGGGTGTTTGGAGTGCTCAAATGTTCTTAATGTTTTCGCTGGGCAGATTGGATGTTTTCGCCCCCCTGGATTACGGTTTGAGGAAAGCGATTCAAGTCAATTACAGTCTCAAAGAAATGCCTTCACCGAAAGAGGCTGAAGCATTCGCGGAGCGCTGGAAGCCTTACAGGACGATTGCAAGCCTGTACTTATGGAAAAGCGTTGACTAAACCCTTCTGAGAACTGTTCATTAGCAATGAACAATAGTGTTCATTAGTAATGAAAAGATTTAAATAGTGTTAATAGCCAATTGAAGTTAGCATGATTTTAAAAGAAACTTTAAGAGGAATAGTGAAGAGTCAAAGAACGAGTCTTTCTACTATTGATTATGGTGTGAAAAGAGAGCTTATTAACAAAATAAATCTTGATGTGCCTTTTGCCTTGGTGCTGTCAGGTGTTAGGAGGTGTGGTAAAAGCACTCTTTTACGTCAACTCATTAAGAAATCAAAGAAATTTTATTATTTCAACTTTGAAGACCCTCAAACAGTTAATTTTGAAGTAAGTGATTTCCAAAAACTTAATGAAATATTTGTTGAAGAGTATGGGAATAGTGATTATTATTTCTTTGATGAGATACAAAACGTGCAGAAATGGGAATTATTTGTGAGGTCAATGCTTGATAAAGGTAAAAGATTTATTATTACTGGTTCAAACGCTTCTTTACTGAGTAAGGAGTTGGGCACGCGCCTTACTGGCAGGCACTTAAGATACGAGCTTTTCCCATTTTCGTATAATGAAATGCTTAGATTAACAAATAAAGAAGCAGGAAAGAATTCGTTTGATGAATACTTGAGAAATGGGGGGTTCCCTGAATTCTTAAAGATTCAAAGAGAAGATATTCTACAGGAACTTTTTAGGGATATTGTTGTGAGGGATATAGCTGTTAGGCACGGGTTAAGAGAGTTAAAGACCATAACTGGGATGGGCTTGTACTTGTTAACAAACGTTGGTAAAGAATTTTCGTATAATAAGTTAAAAAAAGTGTTTGGATTAGGTTCAACTAACACGGTTATATCGTTTATCTCTTATTTTGAGGATAGTTACTTATTGTTCACTGTGCCAAGATTTGATTACTCTCTTAAGAAACAGTTGGTTAATCCTAAGAAGGTTTACTCTATTGATAATGGTTTGTCAAGCGCTAACTCCGTTTCATTTTCAGCTGATAAAGGGCGGATGTTAGAGAACACCGTGTTCCAGCACTTAAGAAGGAAGTATGAAAACATTTTTTATTTCAGAGAAATAAATGAGTGCGACTTCGTGGTTAAAGAAAAAGAAAAGATAACTTCAGCAATACAGGTCTGTTACGAGTTAAGTGAATATAACAAGGACCGAGAGGTTAAAGGACTGGTTGAAGCGCTTAATAAATTTGAACTTAAGCAGGGATTAATACTAACCTTTAATCAGGAAGACTTACTTGAAGTTAAGGGTAAGAGAATACTGGTTAAACCGGTTTGGAAGTGGTTATTGCTTTAAACCCTGTGTGTTTTATATCAATTGGAAAACGTATTGATTAAACTATTTTAAATTTATTCTTTCCAACCCTTTTTATTTTTCCTGCCTTAATTAATTCTCGTAGGACGGGTTTGATTTTTGTTTCAGAAGAGTTCAAAAGTTTTGCTAAATTGGTGAGATCAATTTTTTGCCCAGAACTTTTTTTGTCAATCAAAGTTATCAATTTATCTTTCAAACTATTTTTTTCAAATAATTTTATTTTCTTCTTACCAATTTTTTTGAATCCGATTAGAATTAACGATATTAACAATATAAAAATGATAAAACTACCTAAAA
>JAAOXT010000012.1 GCA_018221045.1 Nanobdellota archaeon
CAATACTGACTGCGCTACTGTCACCATTCCTGTTATCGTTCCATAATAATCCAGTAACGCTCCGCTTACTACGCCAGTCATTAACACTCCCATCAGTAAGAAAACTCCAGTTCGTCTGTCTAATCTGCTTAATCTCTCCTTTATTTTCATAAATATTAAACCACTCAATAATATTTATAAGTGTTTCTTAAACCACGCAAGAATATTTATAAGTATTTCTGAATTATTAATAAATCTCAAAGTAACTTCAACATCCACCACATTTTCTTTTCTTTGATTTTGTGAGAGGAGCTTACTTTATAAGCAAAAGCCCTAAAAGCGCTTAGTTTACAAGTCTTACGAGTCTTTTTTCGACTTGTTTGATTTTTATCTTAATTATCTTTTTTCTAGGTCCTTCAAGCTTTTTAAACAAGTCGTTAAGAAACGCTATTTGAAGCGCCGTGAAAACAACCGGGCTTGTCTCCAAGTCCCCGAGCTCCCAAGCCATTATGATTCTCCCTATTATGTCTGAAGCTTGTTCTTTGTATTTCAAGAACCATATTAATTCTTTAGGTGTTTCAGCGTTGATTCCGCTGACAACCACTTTAGCGTATTTTTCAGGCAGTTTCCTGAAATCACATTCCTGTGTTAGTTTTTCAATCGCGTTCATCACTAAATCGTACCCCTCTATATCGTTACTTCGGAGTAGTGAATTTACGTATTTAAATGTTTCTCCATTCGTATGGTCTGGTTTAGAACGTATTTTTTCCGTCCTGCAGGGATTTCCAGGGCGTAAAAAGCCTTTTTTCTGGTTTTGTACGTGCGCCAGGGTTTCATCAAGGTTTTTTCCACGACCTTGAATTCTTGGTCCAGAAAATAAATGTCCAATGTGTACGCGCAGAACCATGTGTGGATGTTCCAGTGCATGTTCTTGTTGAAAGTCATTAGACAGCTCTTCTTTTTGGTTTGGAACATGAGTCCTAAAAAGTTTTTCCAGTCTTTGCAGATAATGTCTGGCTTCATTCAATAAGTGTTTGAACGCTTGAATTAATAAATTCAAAGGGTTTAAAAACGGTTCTTTCATTTCTTCATTGTTGATGGGGGACGTTTTTAGTGAAGACTTGGACTCTGTAACCCTTCGTTTAAAGGGTTTATGGCTCGACCTATGTGAAGGGGTTTGCGCTAAAGACAGTGCTGAAAAAGTTTTTGAAAACGAGATTGTTGCGCGCTACTCTAGGCCTCATAGGAGTTATCACACTTTGCGCCACGTGGCTCATTGTCTTGACGAATTTGAACTGGCAACTCATTTAACCGAGAAGTCAAGAGAAATCAAGATGGCATTGTTTTTTCACGACGCTGTTTACGATCCTATGTCTAGACTGAATGAAGTTGAGAGCGCGAAACTCGCTGTTAAAGTTATCGAAGGTTTAGGGTTGCCAAGACCTTTTAGTGGAAGTGTTTCCGGGTTAATCCTTACTACAAAGCATGACCTCCTTCCCCACACAATTGACTCAAAACTGGTGGCTGACGTTGACCTCGCCATTTTCGGCAGGGCGCCAAAAGAATTTAAAGAGTACGAGCGAAGAATCAGGGAAGAGTATGATTGGGTGTCTGAAAACGATTATAAGACCAACCGGGTGAAGGTTCTTCAAAAATTTTTGGGAAGGCATGAAACAAAAAATCGAGGAATTTATTCAACCACTTTCTTCAGGGATAAGTACGAAAAGCGGGCCAAAAAGAACTTGGAGAAAGCTGTTAAAAAACTGTCATAAAATTATCAGCTTATTTTTTTAATAAGTTTTTTGAAGTATTTTTTGATTTGTTCTTCTTCTTTCTTGTTTAACGCTCCTTTAATAAGAACTCCTTTTCTCTGAATAGCGTCATAAAGATGAAATGCTAGTGCTATCATGACTGGTTCGGCGCCGGTTTTTTTCAAGAATTCCACGTGTTCTGGCAAATCGTCAACCAGTTCATTTTCTGCTATGAATTCGAGGATTTTCTTTCTGTCAAAGACTTGTCCATGGACCCCAATAATGCTTTTTGGGAGTTCTCTAACGTCAGAAGGGTTTATTCCAACCCATTTAATGTTCAGTTGTTTTTTTGTTTTTTTCAGGTTGAAGTCGTGGCTGAAAGCGTGGTAGAATAATAAGCTAATTGGGTCAAGGCTTCCGAAATAATAAACATCTTTTATTGAAGTTTTTTTTATGAATTCCAGAGTCAATGCTGAAGGAAGCGTAATGTTTTCCAGATAAAGGTTTTCTTTAAGCGATTTTTTTGGGAGGTACTTGATTATAGTGTCAAAAATGACTGTTGAACCCGTTCCGTCGATTATAAATATTTTTTTTCCCCTGCCCATTGATTGCATGTTCCAGCGCGGTAAATCAAATCTTTTCTTTAGTGCTTTTGAGAACGGTTCTTTTGAGTTTAGGAAAATCTGGGTTAGTCGCTTTTCCGTAACCATTTTCATGTAGAACTTGTCGTTGTTTATATTTTTATTTGAATGTGAAGGACGTGTAACCCACCCAATCTGTTGAATCGCCGGTCACGTCCTTGCTAGTTGAATAATGCTCTAGTCCGGGTTTTAACCCGAGTTTCTGAGCGTAATACAGCAAGATGGTTATTGGGGTGTGCCCGCACACAGTGGAGTGTTTCGTGTAGTCGTAGAAATCTTTTGGGTTTCCGCTTTTTATGAGTTCAAGAGTTCTTGGGTCATAGTTTTTGGTGTCCCCGAACCCGGGGCCGCAATGGCTTAAATCCCCGCTCGCTATCACGAGGCAGGGTTTGAGTTTAACAATTTTTTGCGCGGTTCGCTCGCACTCCCTGAGCGAGAGGTGGGAAACGCTTAATGGCAGGAACCTGAAGTTTTTGAGCTTGTACTGCAGGAAGGGTAGTTGGATTTCTATTGAGTGCTCGTGCGCGTGGACGGTCTCGTCAACCGGGAAGGCAGTGGTCTTCCAGGTTTTAGCCTTTCCCAAGGGAGTGATCCAGTCTTGTTGTGACGCACTCACTTTTCCGGTGCCTGAATGATTGGTGCCGACAATGACTATTTTTTTTGCTCTCCGGATTTGGTTGTACGCTTTCGCTGCCGTGCGGCCGGAGTAAGTTATTCCTGCGTGCGGAACCAGTATTGCTCTGGATTTGCCTATTCGCCGGGTCAGTCCTAGCTCTTTGAGAGTTAGGATTAGTTCTTCTTTATCTCTTGGATAGAAACTTCCTGCCGCGACCAGGTTTCTCATGTTTTTTATCTGGTTTTTTTGGAATAAAAGAGTTTTCCTGTTGTGAGGTGAAGTCTTCCAACGAGTATTTAAAGTCTTTGTCGTTTTTAATCACTTTTTTTTGTTTCAGGTATTCTCTGGTGAGCAGCCAGTAAACCATGGCAATGCTTTTCTTTCCTTTGTTGTTGCATGGTATGCACAATTCCACGTTTCTTGTCGTGTTGTTGCTATCGCATAACGCTATGATTGGCACGCTTATTTTGATGGCGTCGCGCAGCACGTTTCTATCGTTCCACGGGTCCGTGACTATCACGATTCTTGGTTCGTAAAATTCTTCGTAGTCCGGGTTCGTGATGGTTCCTGGCACGTACCTTCCAGTTATCTCTCTTGCCCCAACGATTTTTGCGAACATTCTGACTGGTTTCCACGCGTTCTCTCGTCTGGAGGCGATTAGTATGTCTTTTGGGTCGTAGTTGGATAATAGTTTTGCCGCGTTGGATATTTGGGAGACGATTTTTTCGGTGTCCAGAACGCTTAGCCCGTCAGGTCTTATTTTATAAATGTAGGGTTTCATGAATGCTGTTCTGAACTTTACTCCTATGTGCACTCCTGAAACCAATAAGTCTTCTATCGGGATTATTTGGTCCTTGGTCATTTCACGCAGCCTCCTTTTTTTCAGGCATGATTCTTTGAATGGTTATTGGCAGTTTATTGGACTCCACTTCTTTTTCAGCTATGCTTATGGCGTCGTTCATTCCTTTGATGTTTATTACTGGGGGGGCGCCCATGCTTAATTGCAGGGCTCTTGCGCCAAGGATTCTTGCTATTTCAAATTTTGTTAGTTTCATTCTTTTTTTTTACCCAATTTTTTTTCTTATTTCAGCACTTTTTTTTATTGCTATGTTGAAGCATTCATAAAGTTCGTTTTCCGTGAACGATCCGAACCCTGCTTTTTGCATGGCGTGGATTTTGTTGTCTTTTGTTACTGTAATGCTTAGTCTGGTGTCAGCTACGCTTTCTTCTTCTCTGGTCGTGTCAATCATCAAGTGTTCTCCTAGTCTCGTGACTGTTACCGTTATTGGTTCCACGTTTACAGGTAGTTTTTTGCTGGTTTTTTCTTCGTAGATTATTTTGTCATCTTCTAGTTTTGGGAAGGTGGCTGTTTTTATTGCTTTGAGTGCCGCGATGCTTCCAGCGTCCACTAGGTTTCCGTCATTGTTTAGCGGGTAGACGTCGATGTTCATTATCCAGACTAGTTCGCCAGGGGTTATGCATAGTTTTTTCGTGTCAACTATTCCTGACTCTCTTAATCCACGGTCAATGACCCTGGCCATTTCGATCGCGTACGGGTTTGGAGGTCCTGGCTCCCAGTCAGGTGAAGCCATTGGAAGTTGTTCCACCATGGTCATTAAAACCCCGTCTTCGGGAGTGTCTGGGAAGGGTGTTCCAACTCTTAGTTTTACGCCAACTATAATGTCAGTGTCCCCCATTTTAACTCTTGCCGAGCCTTCAGCTTTTTCTATGATTCCTGTTTTCACGCTGATTTCTCTTATTTTGAGAAGGCCTTTTCTTCCGTCTGCTCTAAGCCCTTTTTTTGCAAGGGATTCTAAGTAATTTTTTAGGTTAGTGTTTTTCATTTTTTATCACTTCTGCTACTTCCAAAGCCTTCTTGTAGAGGGCTTCTGGAATTTTTTGATTTTTATAAGCGTGCTCCAAGTATTCTTGGTCAACTATTTTTTTTTCGCCGTCCCCGATTTGGATTACGTCCACTTCTAAGTCCACGTACTTGGCTATTTTCGGGAACACTTCTATTGGGGTGTTGATACTGTAATATCTTCCTTTTAAATTGTTTTTCTTATCGTGATACTCGTGCTTTATCCACCATTTACCTGGAGTTATGGTGGTTATGGAATAATCTCCTTCTAGTTTTGGGATTTCTAGTCCGTCGTAGGTTCCTCCGGGCGAGAATTCTCTTTTTAGTATGATGTTATCGTCCACTTTGAAAACTTTGCCTTTCATTATTATCACTTTTCCACTGATTTTTTTGTGCCTGATGTAATAATAATGGCCTTTTTTTGGTCCTAAGCTTTTGAGGACTTCGCTGATTCTTTTCTGTATGTCTTGTTCTGATACTTGGTTGAGGAATTGTTCGCCTAAATCAACTAATTGTCCGAACTTTGATGATTTGAGTAGGTGGTGGCTTTGCAGGGTTGGAGTGACTTGTTTTCTTATGGCGTCCAGTTTGATTTTGGCCAGCAAACCGAAGTCAATTGAGTACATGGACAAACCTTTTTTCAGGATTCCTTTGTCTTTTTTTTTGAATTCTTGGTTTATGGTTTGTTCTTGTTCGAGCAATTGGTTTATTTCTTGGATTAGTTCTTTTTCCTCTTTTTTTTCTGCCAGGGTTTTCCACAGGATTCCCCAGCCTTCAAGTTTTAATTTTTCGCTAATGTCTATTAAGCGTTGTTTTTCGTCAGGGTCTTTAGTGTATTTGGATACTTTGTCAAAACCGTTTTTTATTAGTATGACGCTTTCACCGAATAAGCGCAGTTGATCCGATAGGATGAACTTGTTTTGCGTTCTGCCTTTTACTTGAACGAGTATTTTAGCGTCTAGTTTGATGAAGTCAACGTTTCGCGTTGACAGGATTCCTTCTGCGTCGCCTAAATCAATGATTGCTTCTCCTTTGCTTATCCTTTCAACTTTTCCAGCGTGTATTGAGCCCGTCTCCTTTTTTCTTATTGCTATGTCCATGAATTCTTTTCTGAACTCGTTCACGAGGTCGTCGCAGTCTTCGCCGTAAACAATTATTCCATCCTTGTCTTCGGAATCGTAGATTTGAATGTCCGCTCCTTCGACTTCTTTTAGCTCAAATCTTTTCTTCGTCGCGTCTGAAGGCTCGGATATCGCGTAACCTTTGCTTATTAGGAATTGTGTGAGGGCTGTGGAGTAAAGCCCTCTCACCTTAATTTTCTTCATTGTAATAATCTTTTAGGGCTTTCACTTGTATTTCGTGAACTTTTTTACATCCTTTTATTCCTAGCTTCACTATTTTTTTGAGTTCTTCTTCGCTCACTTCTCCGTCTAATTGTAGTAGTGATACTTCTTTGGTTGCTGGCACGTACGCTATTGGCACGTCTGTCGCAGCTCCTTTTCCATACCATTTGTTGTTTTCGACGAAGTGACCGTAGTCTTCTTCTTTTTTAGTAACGTCCAGCACGAACTTTTCTCCTATTTTTCCTGCCGCGACTGAAGAAACCAGGTCTCTCATCGGGATTCCTGCTTGGGCTAGCGCGAGGCTTGCCGCGTTTATCGCTACGCAACGGGTTCCAGCGTCTGCTTGCAGTATGTACGTGTAGAGGTATATTCCTGTTTTCGGGAATTCTTCTCTTATAACTGCTGGCGCGAAAGCTTCTTTTATTTTAAGGGATATTTCGTGGTCTCTTCTGTCTGGTCCTGGTCTCGCCCTGTCCGGGACGGAGAAGGACAGCATGTCGTAGTACACTTTTATCACTGCTCTATCTGATTGGGATATTCTTCTAGGGTGGAGTTCTCCGGGTCCGTAAACCCCTGATATCGCGATCGTTTTTCCCATTTGGAATCTGGCTGAGCCAAAAGCGTTTTTGATTACTCCCACTTTTGCTGTTGTGGGTCTTAATTCGTCTTCTTTTCTTTCATCAAATCTCATTTTTTATCACCTAACATTTTTTCAATTCTCCCAGTTAACCCTCTTGTGTGAGCGTATTTGTCTATTTTTTTTATGGCGCGAACCGCTTTCATCACGTTTTCTGGTTCTCCGCTGACGTGAACCACGCCGTTCTGTCCTACAAGTATTCTGGTGTTGGTCGCGTCTTTTACAGTGTTTATCATAGAGCCTTGCTTGCCTATTAGTCTGGGAATTTTTGTTGGAGGAATTATCACGAGTACTCCTGGGTCAAGTTTTCTGAATTCTCTGCCTCTCATCCCTAAATGGATTGAGGAATCGTTATTGCTCACGTTTATTATTTTAGTGTGGATAACGTCATGCTCTTTGTAAAACTTTGCTGGGTCAATTCTCGTGTCAGAATAGCTTGGCATAGCTTCTTTGTCCTTTAAGAACGCTTCGTGCGCTGCGTTGATGTTGATAACCCATCCGGTTCCAACGCAGTTGTTTATTTGACCTATTACTGAATCCCCTCGCATGGGTTTGTAAACCCCTGCTAATGGAGTTACTTTAACCACTCTGCCTTGGGTGTCTAGTAGGCCGATTAGTTTAGAATGAATGTTTTCGCCGAGCCTGTAAGTTCCGTGTGATGGGAGGAAATCCATGCCTTCAGCAATTTTTTCTCCGGGAACGACTATTCTTCTTTCAGTTCTGCTAACCCCGGTTCTCACTATTTTAACTTCTTTTTTTATAACCTCTTTTTTGGTCTGAGGCTTTTTTTTCGTTTCGTTTTTTTTCATTTTTAACCACTTTTTTTTATTCTTCTTTTATCATTATTTCCCCGCCTGTCAGTTTGTTTAAATCGTTTATGAATTCTTCTGCAATTCCTGCGGGGATGCTCATTTTGCAATAGAAACCGCCATCGGCTAACCATTTTTGTTCTTTTGGCTGGCCGTATCGCATGATTTTTGAGAATGCTTTTCCAGCGCTTTTTGCTGGAACAGTTATGGTGTAACCTTTTTTTTCGAAGCTGATGGGTAGGACTGGTCTGAGTTCGTCAACTATTTTATCTATTTGTTCTTCCACGCTTTTGTTCGGGTCCACGTGCGTCTTTGTTTCTTCCATGGCTAATTCGACTCTTGTTAGGGGGATGGGAGTGTTTGTTCTGGGGTCAATGGCGTTTCTGGATATGAACGCAACGACTTTTTTTCTTTTTCCTTCTGCTTGTTTTTTTCTGTAATCCGCTGTTAGTTGTATTTCGCCTTTTTTTAGGATGTTGTCAGCTATTTGTTGCAAGCTCGTGGTTTGAAACGTTTTTTTCAGCTGTTCTTCGGATTGTTTGTCTCCTGTGCGCGCGTTTTTGAATATTTCTTCAACCACTAGAACTTCGTTCAGGTCTGCTTCTCCTTTCCTGTACTGCATTGCTTTTTCGCAGTCCACCAGGAGTTCAAAGTGTTCGTTATCCCGCACTAACCTGGCGATAACAGCGTCTTCAACGTTTACCATTTCATTATTTTTTTTTTATTTCAATTGTTTGTCTACTTCTTTGTGGTCCAGTCTTTCGAACTTCTTTTTGCCGTCAACAACTGCTACTTCTAATCTTTCTTTTTGAAACTTGTTTCCGAGAACTTTTTTTAGGGCTCCGACTCCGAGTTTTATGGCGTCTTGCATCTTCATTTCTTTTTTATATTCTTTTTCCAAATATTTTATTACTATGTCTGAGCCTTCACCTATCGCTGTTGCAAGGTATTCAAAATAAACTCCGCTGGGGTCGGTTACCAGTAGTCTTGGCCCTGTTGAATCCACTCCAGCTATTATGAGTGATACTCCGTAGGGCCGGGCTCCCCCGTACTGCGTGTAAGCTTGTTTGTGGTCAGCTATTTGTTTTACAAGTGTTAAAACGTCAATTGGTTCGTCGTAGGTTACGCGGTATTTTTGAGCTATGTTTCTTGCTTTCTCTATAAGGATTCTTCCGTCACCCACTAGACCTGACATTGTTGCGGACACGTGGTCGTCCAGTTTGAAAATTTTTTCAATTGATTTTGGTACGACCAGTTTTCCTGAGACTTTTTTATCAGTTATTATGACAACTCCTTTGTCAAAAACCACTCCTATCGCGGTAGCTCCTTTTGACACTGTTCCTCTCGCGTACTCCACTTGAAGTAATCTTCCGTCAGGCGAGAACATGGTTATGGTTCTGTCATACCCGCCGATTTCACCTAAATCCATTATTTTTTCGTCATCTCCAATATTTTCTTTGCTTTTAATGCTGTTCCAGTTGTTCTTATTATCTGAACGTTACTTTCTGTTAGGCCGAGAACAGTTTTCACTGTTGGCACGTGCCTGTTCGAAACTTTTATTATGTTTCTGTTTATAAATACTGCGTGCGCTTCCGCACTGCCCATCTCGCCTATTAATTCTTTTAATTTTTTAAAGAACAGGTTTTTAAAATCTTTTGTTTTTATGAGTGGTTCAAATATCACGTATCTTTTTCGTTCTCTCATGCTGGGCGGTAATGGCATCATATTATTTTAACTCCTGGCATCACGAATTTCGGGTCTTTTCTTAACTTGTTTCGTCTCAATATTTTTTCTGGATAGTAAGTAACGGTTTGTTTGGCTTGTTTGCGGTCCATCCCTAATAATTGGCAGAGCCCGATTAGGCTTTCAGGATGCACTATTTGGTCGTTGGACGCTGCTCCGCTACCCATGATCGTCGGAACACCGTATTTTAGGCAGAGCCTTATGTTCTGTCTCATCCTTCCCAGAATCTTATGATTTTTTGATTCGTGAAAACTTAGTAATAATGATATCTTGTTTTTTGCCATCAATTTGGCTATGCCCTTGTTAAGCCCTGAAAATCTTTGGTTCAGGTAATCTCCTCTGCTGGAGGATTCAACGTTGGTGAAAGCGTCTACTGACGCGTTTTTTGCCGCGTGCATTAGTTTTTTCGGATCGCTGGAGTCTAAGACGGTGAAATCTCCTTTCGAACCCGTTGTTCCTTTTATGAAAAAATCATTGTTGCTTTCCGAGAACGCGCACGCTTTTTTGTAGCCCATCTGCTTGAGCAATTCAAGGGTTTTCTTGTCTGGCTTAAACTCTAGATTGAAATCATACATTGCTGTCTTAGGATAATTATTTTATAACCTTTTAACCTTTATTATAAGGACTATGAGAAAGTGTTTGCTCGCGTTTTTGTTGTTCCTGCCCGGAATTGTTTTAGCATTGGATTTTAGTTATGAGTATTCAAACACTTCGTTGATGGATTACAGTGTCTGCGGGAGGCTGAGCGCTCAAGGAGAAGTGAGTTCTGTTAACGTTACCCTGAAAGCCTATCCTAACACTAATTTGGTTGCTGGTTCTGGCATGAACGTCACTTTTAGTGAAGGTCAGAAAGTGCTGAGCTATTTTGTCGACGAATTGGGTGGAGTGTTGGATTACTGTTATGACGCTCAATTAACCAATGGCATCAGGGTTGACAGAATCCCTTCTGTCCTGCATTTCCCCTATGATTCGCCTGGTTTCGACGAGTTTCTCGTGTTCGGTAATCAGACGGATTATTCGAGTGAGCTTCGCGAAACCTCTTTGAACATCACTGATGGAAGCGCTAGCACGCTTGAAGCGGCTGCAAGGATTGGTGTTTGGGTTTCATCAAACATGGATTACGATTTGGCTTACAGCAACGTGACCAAGAACTCTGCCTGGATTATTGAAAACCGGGTGGGTGTTTGCGAGGAGTACACTAATTTGTTCATCAGTCTTTGCAGGAGTGCTGGAATCCCTGCTCGTTACGTATCAGGTTTCGTGTACTCTAACGGGAGTTTCGGGCCTCACGCCTGGGCTGAAGCCTGGGTTGGCGAGTGGGCGGGTTTTGACACTACTTACGCGGAGTTCGGGGCTCTTGACTCCAGCCACATCCCCTTTTTTTATTCTTTGGAGCATGAGAGCATTGTTGAAGTCAATTATTTGTCCAGGAACGCTGACATCTCTTCTTCCAAACCGGTTTTCACGATAGGTTTTGCCAACGTTCTTAGTGATGCAGTTCATTTGGACAGCACTTTTGTTTTGAGCAAGGAAGAAGTGAACGAAGATGATTATTTTTATGGCACGCTTAGCGTGATGAACGATGAGCCGCATTATTTGCTGGTTTCTTTTGACGTCGTGCGCTCGTGCATGAGTGAAGGCGCTGGGTGCAAGCCCGGAACCGAAATCATCGTTGTTGAAGACAATCCTTCCTTCATTATCGTCCCGCCTGAAAGCACTGCTTCTAAAAGCATTGTTTTTCGCACACCTCATTATAACTTGACGGATTTTCAGTACGTTTCGGGTTCGGTTGGAGTAAAAGGTGTTTTGATTGGAAGTAAAACTGCTGGTTTGAAGATAATGAATTCTGCGGAAAGAACTTCTTTAGACGAAGCCTTGCTTGACGCCAGTAAAACCGAGCATCTTAGCAGTGTTAGGATTACTTCTTTTGACCTGCCAAACTTGTCTTACGGAGGAGTGGTGGAAGCCAGTTATTCTGTGAAGAATTTAGGTGACGAGCCCATTGACATGATTCTTAACTTTGTTTCCTCATCCATTGAATCAGAGTCAACGGAATTGAACAACGTTTTGTCTGGCGAGGAGCGTTCTGGCAAGGTTTTCCTCAACGTCTTGAACGAGTCTTATGGTCTTAAAACTGTTAGGTTTATCGTAACTTCGGGCAATAGGAAAGTGGAAAGCGCTAGAACAATTAATGTTGCTTTAAAGCCGGATCTGAATTTTTTCTTGCCGGAAAGCGTGGATTTACGCGAGGAAAGAGGATTGGAGTTCTCAGCTGTTAACCTGAACCGCGTTAACGTTAATTCAGTCACCGTAACCCTTCTTTGGGGTGAAGAGCCAGTGATTCATTATTTTAATCCCGGGGAGGGAAACTTTTCTTCTGTTCTGGACTTGGGTTTTGTCTCGGAAGGGGATTCCTCGCTGAGCGCGAACATTGTTTTCGAGGATTCTTTCGGAACCAATTTTTATGAGAACATAATTGTTCGAGTTCACAAGCCCCGCTTCCACTGGTTTTACGTTTTCAAACTTTGGATTAGCAATCTTTTTAAGTGAGTCTGTGGAGTTTGTTTTGGGTGAAAAGCCTGAACTTCTCGTCAAAACTCCTGAACGGGTTGACTTGGTTTCAGAGGATGGTTTTTTGTTTAATTGGAAGAACCAACTTCAATCTGGTTAAGATTCTGTTGTCCTGACTTTTTCAGGGAAGCGAGCCTGTAGTAAAGTATTTCAGTCCGGGTTCTGGAAATTTTTCGGATGTTGTTGATTTGGGTTTCTTGCCCGAAGGTGAAAACGTTCTTGATTTTAGTGTTTATTACAAGGATTCTTATGGTTCGGTTTTCAGCGAAGAAAAAAGTGTGACTGTTGTTAAGCCGAGTTTTTATTTTTTTCACGTGCTGTGAAAGTTTATCAATGAACTGTTTTTCATCGAACTAACTTTTAAAGATAAAGTAGTTACTTGTTGATAGTACCTAAATAGGAAGGTTTAAAAGTTTGTAATTTTTTTTGAAATTTGTGATGTTAAAAGATGTTTTAAATGAAAGGTTTGGACCTGATGTAGAGATAGTTTCAACAAATGTTGATGAAATTAATTGGATTAGGTCTACAGAAAACCTTTTTGATGAGTTTCCTGAAGGAGAGCAAGAAGCTATATTTAGATTATCTGAAGAATATAAAAGAAACGAGCCTTATGCCCACATTGTAGACTATGATTTGAGCGAGGATGGGACTGCGGTTGATGTTTATACTATTAGAACTGATTTTGCTCAGATACAACATATGAGAGGAAAGTCCAGTGTAGAATCTAGTAAAAAACCGAGAATACTTAGTGCAAATGGTTTTTATACAACCAGTGATGGCGTTGTCATATTAAGGAAAAGAGCGGATGATTTAGCGACGTATGCTGGATGTTTTCATATTGTTGGTGGAGGGGCTAATCCTAAAAGTGATAGAAGTCCTTTTGATGTCCTTCTTAGGGAGGGGTGTGAAGAATTAGGGGTTTATATGGATGAATTTGACCATTCCAGTATTTCTCTTATCGGTTTGTCTAGAGAGCCGCCAACAGGATTTGAACAGATTCTTTATACTGTTCCGTTAAACTTGAGTTTGGATGAAATCATAAAACGTAAAGAAAGTAATGAAGGCAAAAATTGTTATGTTAAAGAACATTTATTGGGTGATTTTCTGGTAAATAATTGGGAAAATTTTGTTCCAACGGGTTTAACTCATTGTTTGTTAAGTGAAAGCAAAAAACCTGAGGGTGATGAAAGAGTTAAGAGAATTTTAAAAGATACTCGGGATAAACTTTTTGCTAAACATTGATTTTTGTTAAGCAGTCGTGTTTACAGAACTGAATTAATAAAACACTTCTAAGCAAACTATCTATTAGTAATGTTTTTAAATAGTGCTTTGAATAAACTTGTTCCATGGCTAAACTGAAAATCGAAGACATGAAGATTGTTATGAAGCGCTTGTTTGGCAAAAAATTTGTGTGCCAGAAGTGCAAGTCAGTTATCAAGCTTAACCCTGCGCGTCTTTCAAAGGCGAGGTGCAGGAAGTGCGGTTCAAAGGCTTTGAGGCCTATAAAGAAAGAAAAAAAGAAATAAAAGACTAATTCTTTTCTCAC